>JBJFHV010000218.1:0-11812 GCA_051894015.1 Acutalibacteraceae bacterium
GCCAAGTGGTTACGCATGCCGAGCACACCACAACAAAAAAATGCGTCCTTCCGGGCGCATTTTTTAGTTTATCGTCAAGTAACTTTTCCTGAACAAAAGAAGCTGTCATCACGGAAACAACGCTCCGGATCAAAACCGTGAGTTCACGGTAAAAATCCTCCTGCGCTTATTTCTTTTTCTTTTTCAATTTGTCGGAAAGCGACGTCTTTTTGCTTTCTTCGTTTTCGGCTTTGGCCTCTTGCATATCTGTTTCCGCCGTATCTTCCTTGGTATCAGCTGCTTCTTCCGGCGGATTTCCGTCGATTTCTTCGTTTTCGGCCGCTTTCATTTTTTCTTCCTTATCCTTGGACTTCCAAAGATTGACGATTCCCTCGTCATTTAAAAGCTTGAGCACGATAATCGTAATCGGCAAAACAAACATTCCGATAAATCCGAAAAGCTTCAGTCCGAGATACATGGCGGTAATCGTAACAATCGGGGAAAGTCCCAATTGACCGGCAACAAGCTTTGGCTCGATGACCTGACGAATGACGGAAATGACAACGTAGATGATCACCAGACCGATCGCCATACCGTAGTCTTTCATAATCAGGCAATAAAGCGCCCACGGGAAAATGACCGTTCCCGTGCCCAGAAGCGGCACAATGTCAATGATGGCTGTTGCGGCGGCGATGAGTACAATATAGTTCGATTCAAATACACCGATCAGGCGAAGAACGGTGAGACCGACGCTCATTTCGACAAAGGTAATGAACATGATAATCAGATATGCCTTGCCCATTTTTCCCAGAGAATCCTTTAAGATCGCCTTTGCCCTTGTAAGATCTTTTCGCTTTTCCTCAGGGAACTGAAGCTTGATAAAGCCCATTACATTTTGGAAATCACTGGTCAAAAAGCAGCAGGAGACGATCGTGATGATCACGGCAACAAAGACGTTCGGAAGCTGTCTTGCCGTAGAAATAACACCGTTTATCGGAGTCGAAATCCAGGACATACTGAATTTTCCGGCAATACCGCTTGTAATCTCCTGAGCAAGCTCAGCGCTTTCGCCGTTTATGGATTCACGAAGCTTTGTAAAAAACTTTTCCGAACTTTCGGCAAGCGATTTTTCAAGAAATTGAGGCAACGAAGCAATTACGCCCGAAAGCCAGTTCTCGATTTTGTCAACAAGAGTTTCGAGATCTTTAAACTGCTGAACAAGATAATCGATAAAGCCTTTGATTTCATCAAAAACTCTCGCACCGATGAGCGAAAACACAAGAACGATCAGCACAAGTGCCAACAGAACACAAATAGCAGAAGCCAAGCCCTTTTTCAGCGGCGTTTTTCTTACAAGAAAGTTTTTCGGCTTTTGAAGAATTGCCGCAAAAACGAAAGCAATAATGAACGGCATACAAATGCCGACGGCGTATCGCAACAGGACAGCAGCAATGGCAACAATCATTCCGAAATAGATAACATTGATGATCGTCTGCCGTCTTTTTTCAACAACCTGCATTGGGAACACTCCTTATTTTAATAGATATATACATAATATTAACCTAAGCAGAGTACAAAATCAATGGATTTAACAAAATAAAAATTTTTTTGCCTCAAACACTTTTATAAATCGTCGAAATGTGGTAGGATATAATGAAAATAGGAGTCTGTACTCTTTTTTAACATAACAAGAAAGGCAAAGTGAAATATATGAACGTTGCAATTCTCGGCTTCGGCGTTGTCGGCTCGGGTGTAGCCGAAGTAATCAGCAAAAACGCCGATGCAATTTTGGAAAACAGCGGTATCGAACTGAAATTGCGCCGCATTCTTGACATCAGAGATTTTGAAAACAACAAATTTTCCTCTCTTATGACAAAAAACTTCGACGACGTATTAAAAGACGATGAAATTGATATCGTCGTTGAAACCATGGGCGGCGTGAATCCCGCTTTTGATTTCGTTTCGTCCTGTCTGAAAAAAGGCAAACACGTTGTCACTTCAAACAAAGAGCTTGTTGCCAAAAAAGGCTTTGAGCTTCTCACACTCGCAAGAGAGAATAACGTAAACTTCCTTTTTGAAGCTTCGGTCGGCGGCGGTATTCCGATTATCCGTCCGATCAGCCGCTGTCTCGCCGGAAACCGGATCAGCGAAATCGCCGGTATTCTCAACGGAACCACAAACTTCATTTTAGATAAAATGATAGTAGACAAAATGTCTTTTGAACAGGCTTTGAAACTGGCTCAGGATAACGGCTTTGCCGAAAGAGATCCGTCCGCCGATGTGGACGGTCACGACGCCTGCCGGAAGATCTGCATTCTCGCTTCGCTCGTTTTCGGTCATCATGTCTATCCCGACGGCGTTTATACCGAGGGAATTTCGAAAATCACGCTCAAGGACGTTGAGGACGCCGGAAAGCTCGGCTATGTCATCAAGCTGATTGCCAGAACGAAAATGCTTGAAAGCGGAAAAATCATGATCATGGTTTCTCCCGCTCTTGTCAGAAAAGAAAGTATTCTTGCCTCTGTCAACGGCGTATTCAACGCCTGTCTCGTCAGAGGAGACGCTACGGGTGATATTCTGATGTACGGCAAGGGCGCCGGTAAGCTTGCAACGGCAAGCGCCGTCGTCGGCGATGTCATCGACTGCGCAGCCAACTGTGAAAAGAGAAAATTCTTCGGATGGGGCGAACCGAAAGACAACTTTATTGAGCCTCACGAGAACACTGAAACCGCTCTTTTCCTGCGTTTCGGAAAAACGGGCATCGAAGAAGAGCTTCGCACGAAATTGCCGGTTTGCGTCTTTGATGAAACGGACGGCGAAACCCTTGTTGTCACCGCAGCCGGAACGGAAAAGGATCTTATGAAGCTTCTTGACGGCGTTTCGGTCAAGCCCGACTCGTCTATCCGGGTCACCGATTATTGATATTACCGTCCGCAAAGGCGGATTTTGGAGGTTAGACTATGTCACTGATTGTACAGAAATTCGGCGGTTCCTCCGTTGCCAACGCCGAAAGAGTTATGAATGTAGCGCGTATCGTTACAGATACTTATAAAGAAGGCAACGATGTCGTGGTTGTCGTTTCCGCTCAGGGAGACACGACGGACGACCTCATTGAAAAAGCAAAGGAGATCAATCCGAAAGCCTCGAAACGGGAAATGGATATGCTTCTTACCGCCGGCGAGCAGATCTCGATTTCGCTTCTTGCCATGGCGATCGAAAAGCTCGGCTGTCCGGTTGTGTCTCTTCTGGGCTGGCAGGCCGGCTTTAACACAAACCGTGCCTACGGTTCGGCAAGAATTGAGTCCATCAAAACCGAAAGACTGCAAAGCGAACTCGACAAGAAAAAGATCGTTGTCGTTGCCGGGTTCCAGGGTATCAACAAGTCGGACGACCTGACAACCCTCGGAAGAGGCGGCTCAGACACCAGCGCCGTTGCGATTGCCGCTGTGCTCCACGCCGACCGGTGCCAGATTTTTACCGACGTCACCGGCGTTTTCACCGCCGACCCGAGAAAGATTCCGAACGCGCGCAAGCTTAAAGACATCACCTACGACGAAATGCTCGAGCTTGCAACGCTCGGCGCGCAGGTACTCAACAACCGTTCGGTCGAAATGGCCAAAAAATACAATGTCGAATTAGAGGTTCTCTCCAGTCTTGAAAGAGAGCCGGGAACCATCGTCAAGGAGGTAGCAAAGATGGAGAAAATGTTAATCAGAGGAGTTACAAAGGACACGGACGTTGCCAGAATTTCCGTTGTCGGAATGCAGGACGTTCCCGGAAACGCTTTCAAGATGTTCTCGAAGCTCGCTTCCAAGGGAATCAATATCGACGTTATCCTTCAGTCGGTCGGCAGAGACGGCACAAAGGATATTTCCTTTACCTGCGCCAAAGAATACGCCGACACTGCCGTTGAAGTTCTTGAAGATCTGTTCAGCCTCCAGGGAGCAAAGGTTACCTGTGACACAACGGTCGCAAAAGTATCCATCGTCGGCGCCGGTATGCAGTCGCATTCGGGTACGGCCTCGAAGATGTTCGGCGCGCTGTATGAAGCCGGCATCAACATCAGCATGATTTCCACAAGTGAAATCACCGTTTCCGTCCTGATTGACAAGGACCTTGCCGACAAGGCGGTCGAAGCCGTCCATAAGGCTTTCTTCGGGTAAGCGAACGCAAATCCAGTACAGCCGCAGACTGTTTTGTCTGCGGCTGTTTTGTTTGTAAAAATCGGAAGCCGGACACTTGATCCGACTCCCGCTTTGTATCATCAGCTTATGGTTGTAAATCTTTCGGCGATTTTTTCGTTATCCGCCACAGTAGGTCCCGTAATGAGGATATAACAAATCTTGTTGCCTTTCCGATAGGCGAAAGTGCTGTTGGTCATGCCTGTGCCCGTGTTCGGAAAATGGGCGTATTTAAATGTTTTGGAGGCGATTGTAAAATCCGAAATACTTACTCCGTCCGAAGCAGAAGCAAAGAACTTCTCGGAAATCGCTTGCAGATAATCTTCTGCGGTCACATCGGGATAATTCGCCGCGTCGGCAAAGCCGATCGAAACCGTCGCCGACTGATCGGAAACGAAGTACATTCCGTACTCGTCACTGCTTTTTTGTGCAAGCTCCTGATAGAACTCGTCCGTCGCCTCCTTGTAATTGTCCGGCATCCGGATCATCAGATTCAGCCACTCATTGCGGTAAACCTTGTTTTCGACAACGCCTTTGCTGTATGCCGGTTCGCTTTTTTCTTCGACCGATGTTTCCGATTTTTCCGCTTTTGCAGTCGTTGTTATTGTTTTTGTTGTTGTGCCGCTCTGACTGCCGCACGCCGTAAGAGTGAAAGCCACCGACAGCGCCGCAAGACATAAAGCCATTATTTTTTTCTTCATGGGGTTCCTCCTGTAATCGTTTATTTTTCCCGTTTCTTCGCCATTGTAAGCAACACGATTCCGATGATCGCCGGAACAAAAAATCCGATCAGCTGCGCTGCGCCCATCGCTGAAAACGAACCGTTTGCCACCGAGCCGATAAGACCTAAAACCTGAAAAACAAACAGTACGATTGCCGCAATTTTCATCACACCGTTCCTCCTTTTATTCTTCAATCCGTTCGGGGATTTGCGCTTGCTGCGTAATGCTTACATATTCACTTTTTTTGACCTTGCGGTTGCAGCTGCACTCATTACAGACTAAAAACCGTTTCAAGGTTCTTCCGAGGGGAATCTTGATAAAAAATATGGTCGGATATCTTTTCAGCAATTTAAAGCCGTGTTCCGTTTTTCTGCCGCAGTTCGGACACTGATATTCTCCCGTCCAGGGATCGTCCACAAGTTCATTTTTTGCTCCGTAAATAAAAAACATTGTATCACAACTCCTTTCTTTGCAGATTACCGCTATTTTATATCAATAAGGATAGTTTGTCAACTCTTTAGATGTAATTATTTTTCAATTCGTTTGGTATATTATAGCTATAGAGATAATTATTATTTTTACCGTGTAAAAAGATCCGAGGTGGTTGATATGGATGTCGGCTCAAGAATTCAATATTTCCGAACCCGGAGAAACCTGTCCGTCAATAAACTGGCCAATCTTTCCGGCGTTTCTCAAAGCTATCTGAGAGATGTTGAACTCGGCAACAAACAGCCTACGGTGGAATATCTTGAATACATTTGTTTCGGACTGAATATTACGCTGAAAGAGTTTTTCAATACAGACACCGAGCCATCTGAGCTGGATATCGCGCTGGCAAAACTCAATCCGGAGCAGAAAAAGCGTCTTGCGGATTTTCTGCTTTCTTTATAAAACCGTATCAGGACTATCCTTTCGTCCGTTTTACCGATCCGATCAAAGGAAGCGCTTTCCAAGAGAATTTTTGTATATTTTCGGAATAAGACATGAAAAAACAAGCAGATGATGATTGCAACTGCTTGTTTTTTTCTTGTTCTGTTTGGCTTATTCTCCGATTGTATTTTTCAGATAATCATACGCTTCTTTCAATTCGTCGTCTGATCGGAAGCTGTCGCTGTAAAGCTCGATAATATACTTTCCGTTGTAGCCGATTTTTTCCATCAAGTCGAAAAGCTCATAAAAATCGAACTGTCCGCCCCTTTTCGGCGGTGTGCAGTCCCGAAAAGCGTCAAAATCGCTGACATGAACATGAATAATGCTGTCGCAAAGCGCATCAAGAAACCGCCGGTAGTCAACACCCGTCCGCCTTGCCTGCTTAATATCAAGCACCATGTTGAAGCTGTCACCGATCATTTTCTTCAGGTACAGCATGAACTCGGGACTTTCCCCCGAATAGTGCACCACGTTTTCGTGGGCGGCATTGACACCGAAGCTTTTCGCTTTTTCGTTAAACTTGAAAAAACGTTCGGCGTATTCTTCGTCGGGGACCGTCTTTTTCCCTCTTGCACCGTGGAGAATGACATATTTCGCCCCGAGATTCGCCGCCGCCTCAAAGCACGGCTTGTAAATCGTTTCAAGGCTGTCGTAAAAGCGTCGCTCGTAATTAGAAAAGAGAAAATATCCCTCGGCAAAGGACATGAACGGGTGGAACGATACGATTTCCATTCCGTAGTAAGATTTGATTTCACAAATTTCGCGAAACAGCTTGCCCGAAAGCTCCGACGGAGAATTAAAAAAGATCTCCGCCGTTTTCACACCCATTTCACCAAGACGGATCAGCGATTTTTCGGTTTCAAGCGGATAATAGCATGAAGAAGAAACTCCGATTCTCATTGTTCTGCCCTTTCAGATCCAGTCGTTAAAAAGCCGGAACGGCACAGCAAGAGCCATGCCGTTTGAACGTACTTGTTTGCTTAGTTCCATTTAGTAATACCGAGGAAGCGGTACAGCGTACGAAGAAGATCGCCGACGATTGCCGGAGTCAGCAGATCGCTTACGCAAAGACCGGGATCGCCGATCAGATCCTCATAAAATACCGAACGGGTAGTATAGGCAGAAACATCGTTTTCGTTCAGTTCAAAGACTCTGACGGATCTCTTGCCGCCGTTGCCGTAGGAACGGAAGCCGGTTCCGCCGTTGTAGCCGAGAATGATACCCTCGTCGGTTCTGCCGACAAAGTTATTGACGTGGTCGTGGGCAAAGAAAGCACCGATAATGTCGCCCTTTTCAAGCCAGGCTTCGTACTGACCCGTCACATGGGTAAGCGGTTCCGAACACGGTGCTTCCCCTAAATAATTGTTATCGGAGATCAGCTTCGAACTGTTGAGCCGGTACCATTTGTAGTTATCAAGGCTGAATACAGAGGTGTTGCTCTCTTTGGCGCTTGTCTCATCAATAAACTGATAGATTTCCTTAACGGGAACGTGTTGGAAAAGAAGGGACGGGAGCACCTTGCCGCCGTTTGCGGCTTTGAGCTCGTCGCTCTTTTCCTTGTACCATTCAACCTGATTCGGATAAACGCCGGTGTAGCCGCTGACGGTGCCGTTCTTGTTATTGGTATCCATCATATACACATTCAGCGCATAGGCCGTGCCGTCGGAATTGAGAATCGGCAGGCTGTAGGTACCGGGATCACAGCCCTCGGAATTGACGCAGTATTCGAACTCTTCAAAGGTTTTCATCATATCGGCGATCGAAACGGTATCCTCTAAGTCATGGTCGTGGTTGCCGAAAGTGATCGCGAACGGTACTTTCGCGTCGTTGAAAATGGTTCCGAGCGCGCGGATCGCATTCTTGATTCTTGTTTCGGTTGCGCCGATGAACATATCCGAGAGAATATCGCCGGCAACGACAACAAGGTCGGGCTGTTCGGTTTCGAGCGCCTTTTTCAAAAACGCAACGGTCTTTTTATTCATTTTGTCGATGTCCTGTGTGTCATTGACCTGCATGATTTTGAACGTTCCGTCCGCATTGAACTGAAGCGGAGCCGATGGATCCTCACCGGCCGCGAATGCAACCGTACAAAGCGCAAGAACCATCACGAGGCTCAATAAAACACTTAAAACTTTTTTCATTGTTCATTCTTCCTTTCGTTACGATGATAACAGGAAAAGTATACCACATCAAAAGGCGGTTTACAATTAATTTCTTTGATACCGTCTTCCAAAAACCGACCATCACTTTTTGTTGAAAATGCCTATTCGGTCAAAAATTCAAACACGGTTTTGTTAAATTCGCCGGGGTTATGCCTTGCAATCATGTGGTCGCCTTCTATCAGGCAAAGGCGGCTGTCCGGAAGCGATGCGAAAATCGTTTCGGTATGTTTGCGCTTGATGACGTCGTGCGTTCCGGCAAGAACAAGAGTCGGAGCCGTAACGGACGAAAGCACATCGGACGATATGTCCGGCTGTCCGATCATCAAAGACAAAATTTCCCGTTTCAGACGCGCTTGCGGGCTTTTCTTCGCCGGAAGAGACAACAGGGCATGGCTTACGACAACGCCCGCCTGAAAAACGGCAAGCACCCCTTTGGTGTCAAGGTTGGCACCATTCACAATCAGCCTGCTGACTTTATCCGGATATTTCAGAGCAAAAAGCAGGGCGATATTGCCGCCGTCGCTGAAGCCCAGAAGATTTGCCTTTTCAATCGAAAGCGTCTTCATGAAGTCGAAAAGATCGTCGGCGATTCTTTGTAAGGTCAGCTCGCCCGACCCTCTTTCACTTTTTCCGTGGCCGCGGCTGTCAACGGCAATCACCCGATAAAAGCGAGAGAAAAACGCAATCTGATATTCGAAGTATTCCGAGTTTTCACCGTTTCCGTGAAGAAGAATCAGCGGTTCTCCTTCTCCTTTTTCAATATATGCAAGCGTCACTGTCTCAAGACGGCAAAATTGATAATCGTATTTCATTTTCGGATTCTCTTTCTTTCCTGTATTCGATTATGAACCGCTTGAAAAGCCTCCGTCAACAATAATCGATGCACCCGTTACATACGCCGAAAGATCGGACGAAAGGAACAAGACCGAACCGACAATATCTTCGGGTTTGGCAAGCCGTTTCATCGGGATTCTCATATGCATATACGCCATCCAGCGCTCGTTTTCAAGATTATCGGCGATCAGCGGCGTTTCCACGAAGCCCGGACAGACGCAGTTGACCCGGATACCGAATCTTGCCCATTCACCGGCAAGCGATTTTGTCATCTGAAGAACGGCGCCCTTGCTTGCACTGTACGCAACGGCATTCGGCACGCCGATAAAGGCACTCAGCGAACACATATTGACGATATTGCCTCTTTTTTGCGGAACAAAAAATTCGGAAGCAATCTTTTGGGAGAGATAGAAATGGCTGTTCAGATTCAGATTGATGACCCTCTCCCAGCCCTCTTTGGTTTCATTAAGCGAGCGGACGTTGGCGCCCGTTCCCGCATTATTGACCAGAATATCGAGTCCGCCGAAAGCCTCTTTCACTGCGGCGATGATTTTATCGGTATCCTCGGATTTTGTGATATCGGCGGTTACAGCGATAATTCTTCTTTCGGGAAAACGTACTGCAAGGTCATTTTTAGCTTTTTCGTTCGCTTCGCCGTTAAAATCGGCAAGGCAGACGTCACAGCCGTTTTCAAGAAATCCGACCGCTGTTTCAAGGCCGATTCCGCCGGCGGCACCGGTGATAAGAGCTCTTTTTCCGCTTAGATCCAATGTGTACTTCATTTTCGATTCCTCCGTATTCATTTTTGCTGTTTCTATTATACTGTATTGTATCTGAAGAATCAAGCGGTCACGAAGTGACAGAGGGAGTTTCCACCGCTAAATTTCAGTTTAGTCGGTCGCGTGGCGACACCAATGCCGGGGTGCACGGTACTGGATTTTTACCCGACAGCCCGAGCCGTAAGCTGAGCGGTAAATTTAAGTTTAGCGGTGGAAGACCCCTCTGTCACGTTCGTGACATCTCCCCTTTCAGGGGAGAATCCTTATATATCGAGCTCTCTAAAATATTTTTCTCCCCTGAAAGGGGAGATGTCAGCTTTGCTGACAGAGGGGTCCCGACAAACAAAAATTTATCACCCAATCCACTGCTCGGGCACTCAGCTTTCGTTTAGTACCATGTACCCCGGGATTGGCGTCGTCACACGACCCCCGGCAAAAAAACAGAGGCCAAACGGTACCGTCAAGCCTCTGCTTCATTTTGAAATCCTGTTTTATTTGTCAACCTTAGGCATCTGCGCAAAGCTCTTTTCAAGCTCTTCGTCAGTCGGAATGTAATCGCTCATAACGCCGTCATTGAACTTCTCGTAAGCGACCATATCAAAGTAGCCCGTACCGGTAAGACCAAAGACAATCGTCTTTTCTTCGCCGGTCTCCTTGCATTTGAGGGCTTCGTCGATGGCAACACGGATAGCATGTGACGATTCAGGCGCCGGAAGAATACCCTCGATCCGCGCGAACATTTCGGCCGCTTCGAAAACGGAGGTCTGTTCAACGGAAACCGCTTCCATATAACCGTCATGATACAGCTGAGAAAGAATGGAGCTCATGCCGTGGTAGCGAAGTCCGCCGGCGTGGTTGGCCGAGGGAATAAATCCGCTGCCGAGCGTGTACATCTTCGCAAGCGGACAAACCTTGCCGGTGTCGCAGAAGTCGTACGCAAACTTACCTCTTGTAAACGACGGGCAGGATGCCGGTTCAACAGCGATGAAGCGGTAATCCTTTTCGCCTCGGAGCTTTTCTCCCATGAACGGTGAAATCAATCCGCCCAGGTTAGAGCCGCCGCCGGCACAACCGATGATGATGTCGGGTGTGATGCCGTATTTGTCAAGCGCAGTCTTGGTTTCAAGACCGATCACGGACTGATGAAGAAGTACCTGAGAAAGAACAGAACCTAAAACATAGCGGTATTTGCCGCCGCTGGAAACTGCCGCTTCAACGGCTTCGGAAATGGCACAGCCTAAACTTCCCGTGGTGCCCGGGAACTGTTCGAGAATCGCTCTGCCGACATTGGTTGTATTCGACGGTGACGGGGTAACATCAGCGCCGTAGGTTCTCATGACTTCGCGGCGGAACGGCTTTTGCTCGTAGGAGCATTTAACCATGAAGACCTTGCAGTCAAGTCCAAGATAGGCGCACGCCATGGAAAGCGCTGTGCCCCACTGACCGGCTCCGGTTTCGGTTGTAACACCGGAAAGACCCTGCTGCTTTGCGTAATAGGCCTGGGCAATGGCGGAATTGAGCTTGTGGCTTCCGCTTGTGTTGTTGCCCTCGAATTTATAATAGATTTTCGCCGGCGTGCCGAGCTTTTCTTCAAGGCAATACGCTCTGACAAGCGGCGACGGACGATACATCTTGTAAAAATCACGGATCGTCTGAGGAATTTCGATATAACGGTCGTCGTTATTCAGCTCCTGCTTGACGAGCTCAGAGCAGAATACGCCTTCGAGTTCTTCGGCTTTCATCGGCTCAAGCGTTCCGGGATTGAGAAGCGGTGCAGGCTTGTTTTTCATGTCCGCGCGGACATTGTACCATGCGGTGGGCATTTCTTCTTCGCTTAAATAAATTTTGTACGGGATTTTGTTTTCTGACATTTTGATGACCTCTTTTCAAAAATATTTTTCGGAGATTTCCGTCGGGACAAAACAAAAAGCGCCTGTCCTTCAGGATTAAACCCAAGGACAAGCGCTGAAATTACGCCTGCGGTGCCACCTTGATTGGTACAAATTCTGTACCCGCTTACGGAGTGCCGACACACCCCTGTCATTAACGCTGACGAACGTCATAAGCTACTCGTAAAAGAACTTTCACCCTGCCCTCAGAAGACCATTTATACGTTCCGCTTTCTGCCGTATTCTCACCACCGACGGCTCTCTTTGAGTGCGCTTACGCCTTTACTTCTTCCTCAACGGTTTATCGTATTATAGCGCTAAAGCATCGGTTTGTCA
>JBJFHV010000219.1:0-2391 GCA_051894015.1 Acutalibacteraceae bacterium
ACTCCGCAGAAATCGGTGCTACCTCACTTCGTCAGATGATCAAGGCTGTCAACGAGGGTGCAGAAATCGATACGAACGCAACACCGGAAACCATTCCCGTTGATTCCTATATCGTCGAGAAAGACTAAATAGCCATCTTCATTCTCCTCTCCATTTCTTAATAAAAGGTACCGGGGGCTCCCTCCCGGTACCGCCCGTAAGGGTCGTCAGGCTTCAGATGTTGGATTTTTTCGAAAATGTAAGATCTGAGTTCTGAAAAGCAAGGAGGTACTTTTATGAAAATAGCGATCGGTTGTGACCATGTGGGTTACGAATTGAAAAAAAGAGTGATCGATCATCTGACCGAAAAGGGACACGTAGTCGTGGATTTCGGAACGGACAGCCAAGAGCGTACCGATTATCCGATTTACGGCGAAAAGGCGGCAAATTCCGTGGCAAGCGGTGAATGTGACCGCGGAATCGTCATTTGCGGAACGGGAATCGGAATTTCGATTTCCGCCAACAAGGTAAAAGGAATCCGCTGTGTGGTTTGCAGTGAGCCGTATTCCGCTTTACTTTCAAGACAGCATAACGATACCAATATGCTCGCTTTTGGTTCCCGTGTTGTCGGCGCAGACTTAGCGTTGATGATTGTCGATGCCTGGCTCTCCGGTGAATATGAGGGCGGAAGGCACGCAAAAAGAGTGCAGATGATCAGTGATATTGAAAGCAAGAGATAAGTATAGTATAGATGCATTTTCCTCCCGAAGCAGTCAGTCCGTCCGAAAGGGCGGGCTGATTGTTTTTATAAGAAAAGAAGCGTCCGTAAATCGAACGCTTGAAGTTTTGTGCTATTTTGGGTTTCGGCAAATATAAATCTCGGGATTTTCAAAATCCCCGTACTCCTTATTGTCGCCGTTTTCGTCGTGGATGGAGTTAATGTAATCTCTGACCAGCCATAAGTACTTGTTCCCGTTTTTATCGGTATAAACCTTGACCTTGTCGGTGCTTAAACTCTGATCAAAACGAGAAAGACCGTCAAGTCTTGCGCCGTACCACTTTTCGACACCGAGAACTTTTTCTTCGGCGGCATCGGCGGGTAATCCGTCGGTTTTTTCGTAAGTATCCCCGAGAAAAACTATCGAAGTATAATCTGACGAAACAAGAGCCGGCATTTCTTTTTCTATAAAAATCATCGGGTTGATAAATTCCGTGAAAAGAAGACCCACGAGAAGAAAAAGAATCAGGAACAAAAGATAATGCCTCTTCTTTTTTTGCTTCTTCGGGTCATTTTTATGTGCTTCGTAATACAGAATGTTTTTCTTTAAAACATGCGATTTGCAAAGATGCTTGTAATAAACGCCCCGGATCGGGTAAAACAGGAGCATTTCGAAAAAGCCCAAACCGAGGTCGGAAAAAAGGCCGAGCCTTTTATATTGCCGGACAACATCCTTTATGTTCTTGCCGACGGCTTTTTTGAGCGTGACTTTTCCCGAAGTTACCGTCATCTTAGGATAGGAAGCATAAAACGGATAGTCAGTGACCCACCCATCCTCAAGGCAAACGCCTTCGTATTCGATATGGATAATCGAACCGTCGGCAACACCGCTGCATTCATACGTGCAGTCGGCTTGTAAGATCATATCGGCAAATTCCTCCACCGATTTTTGCAAAAATCTTGCGGCGATCTTTTCTTTAAGGCTGTTGAATTCGGACTGATCGGTGAACATTTCATCAGTGGGAATTTCCCCGGTTACGGTGACAGTGAAGTTTGTACGGTTCAGTTCAACCCATTTCATTTCCTGATATTCTATGCTGACAAACATTCCGTCTATATTTAACTTCATCACAGGAGTAAAATCGTTGATGAAGCACACGTTAACAGCCTTTTGAATTGCGGTATTTTTCACAGCATCACCCCATGACTATTGTATATAAGAATAGATTTTCTGTCAATAACTAATACAAAAAAAGCAAACAATTCACTTTCGCTTCTTGCAATATACCGGCGGTTTTGTTATAATGAACCGAATCATGAAAACGGAGTTGTATCATAATTGCCCACCGTAAAAAAACTTACCGAATCTGTGCGTGAAGCCTCGCAGAAAATTGCCGCGTCCGGAAAGAAAATCAAACAGCGTTATGAACGGTACACAGCCGGCATGCACAACGGTGAAATTCTCCTGTCCGAAGAGGAGATTATTCAGACTGTTATCCGGATTGAATCCGTCCGGATCGACCGCAACGACTTTCTGACCCGTCAGTTTGCCGGGGACGAGTCAATCGGTCTTGATGATATTCTTGAAAAAGGGCCTGTCGGCGCAGGATATGACCGAGGCACTCTTCGCAAAATAGCGGTCACACTTGCGCAGAAAGAAACCGGAAAAAGCGGATTGCTTGACATTCCCGATG
>JBJFHV010000220.1:0-2383 GCA_051894015.1 Acutalibacteraceae bacterium
CAGCGCAACGATTATCAAGCTGATACCGCTGGTCCTTATGGGCGTTGTCGGAATCATAGCCGGTCTTATCAACGGCATAACAATCGAAAATCTTTCGAACATGGTTGACAAAACGGCGGCCGGCGGGGTATATTACGCAGTCCCCAGGACAAGCTTTATTGATCTTAAGTCGCTTTTCCCCGCTGTTTGCGCAACTTCTTTTGCGTATGAGGGCTGGATTATGGCAACCACAATCAATTCCGAGCTCAAGGACGGAAAGAAAAACCTTCCGAAAGCATTGATTGTCGGCACAATCGGTACTATGGTCATTTATATCCTGTATTATGTCGGTCTTGCCGGGGCGGTTTCGACCCCCGAACTGATGAACAACTCAGCTTCTTACGCGTTTACAAAGCTTTTCGGCTCCGTTGCCGGAACGATCCTGACCGTTTTTATTGTTATCTCCTGCCTCGGAACGCTCAACGGAATTATGATGAGCTGTACAAGAGGCATGTATTCTCTTGCCATACGGAACGAGGGGCTTTCCCCCGAAGTTATGAAGCAGGTTGACAAAAAGACAAATATGCCGACAAATTCCTCGGTGTTCGGTTTGCTGATGACAGTAGTATGGTTCTTCTATTTTTATGCAACACAGCTTCAGACCGACAATAAGCCGTGGTTCGGTCCGATCGACTTTGACCCGACGGAGCTTCCGATCATTGCAACCTATCTGTTATACATTCCGATTTTCGTTCTGATCATTATCAAAGAAAAAGATCTTAGCTTTTTCAAGCGCTTTTTTACCCCCGTTCTTTCAATCGCCGGCTCGGTAGTTATGATTTTTGCATGCATTAAAAGCCACGGAACAGACAATCTTTGGTTTTTGCTTGTTCTCGGAATCATCATCTTTATCGGACTGCTTTTGCCGCACGGTAAAAAGAACGAAAAAGCAACATCAAAATGAAAACGCCTATGGTAAAAAATCCCTGCCGGAAAAAACGGCAGGGATTTTTTATGTACCCTGAAAGGTACTGCCTAAACCGAAGCTGACGGTCAACGCTTCATCAATTTTTGTCATGTCGCTTTCGTCGAGATTGCCCATTTTTTCTTTCAGCCGGCGTTTATCAAGCGTCCTGACCTGTTCAAGTAAAACCACAGAGTCCTTGGCAAGACCGCAGTTGTCAGCATTGACTTTGATGTGGGTCGGCAAGCTCGCCTTGGTGTGCCGGCTTGTTATGGCGGCGGCTATGACCGTCGGGCTGAATTTGTTGCCTACGTCGTTTTGAACAATGAGAACCGGTCGGATTCCGCCCTGTTCACTTCCGACGACGGGACTTAAATCGGCGTAAAAGATATCGCCTCGTCTTATATTCATCATTAAAACTCCTTTTAGCTGATTACATTGTTATTATGATCAGCTTTACGGCGCTTTAATCGTTCGGGGAGCAAATTTTGCAAAAGCAAAAAAAGACTGCCTGTTTCATTCTATGAAGGGCAGGCAAAAAAGGAACCGAAGCCGCTGAAAAAGAACGGCTTCGGTTCATGTTAAAATTCAAGCTGATTGATGATATCCTTTAAGATATTAGCGCTTGCGTGAAGCTTGTTGACCTCATCATAGGAAAGATTCAAGGGAACTTTGCCCTGAATTCCGTTCGGTCCGACAAGCGTCAGCGTACTCAGGCAGACATCTTCAAGACCATATTCACCATGCGCCATGGAGGAAACGGTTACGATGGAGTCATAAGCCGACATGAGCACCTCACAAAGACGGCAGACCGCAACGGCAATTGCGTAAAACGTTGCACCTTTATTCTTGATAATGACGGCGCCGGACTCGTGAATATAATCGACAAGTCCTTTTTTATCAACCGGTTCAAGCTCTTTCTGAGCACTCATGGATTCATAATAATCGTCAAAATTGCAGCCGGAAATCGCGGCGCACGACCACGGAACAAACGAGGAATCACCATGCTCACCGAAAACATAGGCATGAATGTTCTTTTGAGCAACGTTCAGCTGCTGAGAAAGAGCAAAGCGAAGTCTTGTTGTATCAAGAAGCGTACCCGAGCCGATGATCTGATTTTCAGGAAGTCCGGAAATCTTGGTGAAAACATAGGTGATAATATCGACAGGATTGCTGACAATGATATAAAGCGCTTTCGGTGCGGCTCTGACAATCTCGGGGGCAATCGATTTAATGATGTTGACATTAGTCTGCGTAAGCTCAAGACGGGTCTGTCCCGGCTTTCTTCCGACGCCCGAAGTGATGATGACAATATCGGAATCGGCGGCGTCTTCATAGTCACCGGCGATAATCGAAATCGGATCTCTGAAGCTGGTACCCTGGACAATATCCATGACCTCGCCCTCGACCTTTTCTTTATTGATGTCGATCAAAACGATT
>JBJFHV010000221.1:0-2380 GCA_051894015.1 Acutalibacteraceae bacterium
GAGCCGTAGCACCAACAGGGGGTAACGGAAAGGGTTGCCACAACATTTTCCTGTGAGAACTTGTCCGCACATCTTGCCGCTTCGGCTCCTCCGCCGATGGTCGTGTCACTGATGACGCACTGAACGGGCGTACCGTCGGGGTAACGGAGTGTCTCGCTGATAAGCTTTGCAGCGTTTTGCGCCATGCCCATGGTCTGCTTTTCAAGGCTTTCACGAACACCGCCCCAACGTCCGTCGATAACGGGTCTTAAGCCAATTTTCGGATAATTCATCGTTTATTCCTCCTTATTATTTTGTAAAATAGTTTTATATTTTTCATAAGCCTTATCCCAGTCTTCACTTCGGGAGAAGGCATATTTTTTTGTTTCCTGTGTTTCGGCAATCAGCTTTCTGGCTTCGTCGATTCCCGAAACCTCACCCAAGGCGATCAGCTGAAGCATGATATTGCCGAGAGCCGTCGCTTCCACGGGTCCTGCCACAACGGGAATGCCAAGGCTTTTCGCCGTCATTTCGCAAAGGAAGCCGTCCTTCGTTCCGCCGCCCAGAAGATGCAGAACGTCAAACATTTTGCCCGTGCTTTCGGAAATCTGTTCAAGGGCAAGACGATATTTGAGCGCAAGGCTTTCGTAAATACAACGGACAAGCTGTCCGACCGAGCCGGGAACGGGCTGTCCGGTTTTTTTGCAGTAAGCACAGATTTTTTCGGGCAGTTCACCGTGCGCGGAAAGAGAAGGTGCATCCGGGTCAATGAAGCAGTAGAAAGGTTCGCTTTCTCTTGCCATCATTTCAAGGTCGTTGTAGCTGTAATTTTCGCCGTGCTTTTTATAGTCGCGCTTCGTCTCCTGAATGAGCCACAGTCCGCTGATGTTCTTCAGATAATTGATTCTGCCGACAGCGGCAAGCTCGTTGGAAAGCTCACTTTTCCGGCTTTCGGCGGTAAGAACGGGCTTTTCGGTTTCGCAGCCTAAAAGCGACCACGTTCCGCACGAAAGAAAAGCGGCGTTTTTACTATCCGTCGGCATGGCACAGACAGCGCACTGCGTATCGTGACCGCAGACAGAGACAACCTTGATGCCGTTATACTCACCGAGCACCGTTCCGCTTGAAACAAGCGGCGCAAAAAAAGATTTGTCAATATTATATGTATGAAGCACCGTTTCGCTCCAGTCGGCGGTGACGGGGTTTAACATCTGAGAGGTCGAAGCGATCGAAAGCTCGCACGCCTTGTTCCCCGTCAGAAGATAGCCGAAAAGGTCGGGCATAAACAGCACGGTTTCCGCTTTGATCAGCTCTTTTTCGGTCAGAAGCTGAAAAAGCGTGTTGATATTCATAATCTGATTACCGGTCTCGGTGTAGAGCGTATCGGCATCCATTTTATCCAAAGCGGTTTTCAGAATATTTGCCGTTCTTTCGTCACGGTAATGGCACGGCGGACAGATGAGTTTTCCGTCTTTTCCGACAAGGCCGTAATCGACACCCCATGTGTCAAAGGCAAGGGAATCGACCTTGCCTGCCTTTTCAATCGCCGTTTTCACTTCGGAAAGAATCATGTCCACATCGTGACAAACCTTGCCGTCATATTCAATCGGCGTATTGTCGAAACGGTGAATTTCATGATATTCGAGCCTGCCCGCATCAAAAGTCGCCTTGATGGCTCTTCCGGTCGAAGCGCCGAAATCAAACGCAAGTACAGTTTTCGCCATACCGTCACCTCAGTCTTTTTTATGAAGCATTTCGTCGTCTTCGTTCCACACCTTATAGCCCGGGTGTCTGCCGGTGATGCGGTAATAGCTTCGAAGGTCAATCAGCTTCTGAATGTTTTCACGGTTGATGTCGTGGCTTCCGCCGAGAATCACGGCATTGATGGTGATTTTTGCCCAAAGCTCAAGGCTTTCCATGCGGTAAAAAGCAGTAATGACATCGCTTCCGACGGCAAGCGCACCGTGATTTTCCAGAAGCATCACGTCGTGCTCCTCAAGATACGGTTCAATCGCGTCGGGAACCTCCGTTGTGGACGGTGTACCGTAGGGAGTGAGCGGAACCGAGCCGATGGCGGCGACGTCCTCAATCATGTTATACATATCCATCGCCTTGTGCGCCACGGCAAAGCCTGTCGCTCCCGGCGGATGCGCGTGAATCACGGAAAACACGTCCTCACGCTTGTCATAACAGCGAAGATGCATTTTGATTTCACTTGACGGACGAAGACCCTCGGCAGCTTCGAGCACGTTGCCCTCTCTGTCAAGAATGACAAGCTTTTCGGGGGTGATAAAGGATTTGCTCATGCCGGTCGGTGTCGCAATCACACGGCCATCGGGCAAAAGGGCGCTGACGTTGCCGTCGTTGGCGGCGACCCAGCCAAGCTGCCACATTTTATGGC
>JBJFHV010000222.1:0-11667 GCA_051894015.1 Acutalibacteraceae bacterium
TGAACACTGCCTCCGGCACAGACTGACTAAAGCGTTTTCGACCCGCAGTTTTTTCCTCGCCCTCAAGGCGAGAAAAAACTCGGCTGAGAAAATGCGTACTTAAAGCGTTCTTTGCATACTTTCTGACGCTTCGGTCAGGCCGTTAGACGGCAACACTGCCGCCTGAGTTTCTGCTTGATCGGACTTTCTTCCCGTGAAAACAGTTTCTTCTACTTGGTATGTGCCCGCGCGGCATCAGCGCAAAGGTAGAAGAACAGAAGAAGTTATAGCAAAAGAGAACAGACTGCCTGATTGCAGAAAAGCACCCCGTTTCCGGGGCACCCTTCATCGGCAAAACACATGGTTTCCGATGGTTTTAATCACAGGTCTTGAAAGCATAAAGCTGTTTGAGGTTTTCTTCGGATTGTAATAATAAATCGCGCCTCCGCTCGGATCCCAGCCGTTTATGCAGTCTCTTGCCGCCTTAAGTGATTCGGCGGTACTCGAAATGCTCCAGTTTGAGTCCGTCACTGCGGAAAATGCTCCGCTTTGATAAATGACGCCGGCAACCGTATCAGGAAACGATGAATGGGCAACACGATTTAAAACAACCGCTCCGACAGCGACTTGTCCTGTGTAGCTTTCTCCCCTCGCCTCGGCGGCGATAAGCTTTGCCAAAAGATTGATATCGCTTTCACTGTATTTCCCGCTTTGTGAAGTGGAAGCCGAGCCGAGTCCTAAGTATTTGAGCGTCTTCGGCCCGGCAATTCCGTCAACCGTGATTCCGCAGTTTTTTTGAAAAGATTTTACTGCATTTCTCGTCTCTGTTCCGTAAATTCCGTCAACCGAGCCTTTGTAATAACCGAGGGATTTCAGCTTTGTCTGAATTTTCCTGACTTCCTCTCCTCTTGAGCCGAGTTTTGAAAGCGTGTATACCGTTGACCCTTCTTCGGACGCAGAAAGGTTATATGAAACTGCAAGAACGGTCATAGCAAGCATAATAACAAAAAGCGACTTAAAAAAACGAAGAAGCTTCAGCTTGTTTTTTTTCATAAGTTAACACCTCAAAATTATTCTTGCCCGAATCTTGCTGTGTCATACATCATTTTTATATTGCTTACAAAAAACACTTTCTTTTTTTGTGCATAATAACAAGAGGTTAATTCACGCTATTATGATGAAAAAAGCGGTAATATATGTTAAAATATAATGAAAATACTCCGAGATCGGAGTCAATACGGAGGAATACTTATGACTTGTGTAAAAAATGAATTCACTTTCAAATCCGCTTCGGGACTTGCCGACATTCACGCCGCAAGCTATCTTCCCGAGGACACCTCTTCGGTAAAAGCCGTGCTTCAGATCGCCCACGGTATGGCGGAGCATCTTGAACGGTACGAAAAATTTGCCGACACCCTATGTGAAAACGGAATTGCTGTTTTCATCAACGATCACTTAGGACACGGAAAAAGCGTTAAAAATGACGACGAGCTCGGCTTCTTCGGAAAGAAGGATGGCTATAAGAATTTCATCGCCGACTGCCATAAGCTTTACGAAATCGCCAAAGAGCAGTTCCCTGACAAGCCCTATTTCTTCTTCGGCCATTCGATGGGCTCGTTTATTGCAAGAAACTATACCTTCCAATATGCCGACGAGCTTGACGGCGCGATTTTCTGCGGCACCTCGGGTCCGAATCCGGCGGCAGGCATCGCCATCGGTCTTGCCTCTCTTATCGCTTCGGTCAAGGGCGACCATTACAGAAGCAAGTTTATCGACTCTCTTGCTTTCGGCGCTTACAACAAGCGTTTTGAGGGCAGAACGCCGTTCGACTGGCTTTCGAGAGATCAATATCAGGTCGACAAGTACATAGACGACAAATACTGCGGCTTTTTGTTTACCGCCTGCGGTTACCGTGATCTTTTCTCGGTGCTCAACAGCGTTTCCGGCAAGGACTGGTTCGAAGGCTTTTCGAAAAAATTGCCCGTATTCCTGATCTCGGGTGCGATGGATCCCGTCGGCAACTACGGCAAGGGTGTCACGCAGGTTTATGATTCGCTCAAAGCCGCCGGCAAAGACAACGTAAAAATGAAGCTTTACGAAAACGGCAGACACGAAATTTTAAACGAGGACGCTCTTTTTGACACCGTATGTGCAGACATCGTGTCTTTTGTTGACTCAATTATCGGATAAATCAATCTTCGGAGGAATGATAAATGGCTGTAACTACTGAGGAAAAACGCTGCCAAATTGAAAACGAAACTATTTGCCTGGAGCTTGCCGTTGCCAAAAAGAGAATTTCGTCTTCTTCGGTCACCAACAAAATCACCGGCAACACGCTTTCGGGTCAAAACGGCTCGGCGGAATTTACCGTTCAATTCAAAAACGGTCTTTTCGGACAGACAGTTTCGGGCAGTGAACTGAAAATCAACAGCACTTATACCGAAACCGAAAATAAAACCGAAAAGCTTATCATTGAGTTCGAACCGTTCAAGATCAAAGGCGACAAAATAAGCCTTACGCTCATTTACTCTCTTGAGGAAAATAAGCCGTATTTCAGAAAACAGCTTGTCTTTTCCGCAGAGCCGGGATCATGCCGGAAAGCCGTCATCGACCACATAGATATGCAGCCGCTTGTCCTTTCGCAAGACAACAAGACATGGTGCGTCCCGAAGCAGGAAAAGGCGCACATGAACGGCTTTGCCGTCTCTCTCGGTCAGCCGGTTTTTGTGGACGACCTGTATTTCGGCTGTGAGTTTCCCGCCTGCGTCAACACGATTGAAAACGGTGCGGTTACGCTTCAGTATTACAGCGGAAAAAGCCTTTGTGAGCTTATGGGCGAAAGCGGCGTTTATAAAAGCGTCAAATCCGTCTGCGGAGCCGCCGATACGCCGAGCAACGCAAGAGTCAAGGCGGCTTTCTTCGAATACATCAAGGATATTGCCCGTCCGACAGGGCTTCGTATGCAGTACAACTCCTGGTACGACCATATGCTGAACATCGACGCAAAAAATATTGAGCATTCGTTCTACGAAATCGAAAAAGCGATGACCGCCGTCGGCTCAAAACCGCTTAACTGCTATGTCGTTGACGACGGCTGGAACGATTACAAAAAGGACTTCTGGTGCTTCAACTCGAAGTTCCCGAACGAGCTTTATCCCGCGAGAAATCTTTCCGAAGCGTTTGGAAGCAGCTTCGGTCTCTGGCTGGGACCGCGCGGCGGTTATACGCTTGACACCGTCAAATTTGCTCGTCAGATTCAAAAAGGCGGAAACGGATACCTGAACAAACGTGCGCAGGACGTTGACGTGGCAAGCAAAAAGTATATCGACAAAACCGCCGATTTTATGTCAGACTGTCAAAGCCGCTTTAATCTCACCTATTGGAAGCTTGACGGCTTCAGCCTGCGTCCGTGCAGAAGCAAAAGCCACGACCATATCTGCGGCGGCAAAAACGATATGTATTATTACAGCGAGATGTGGGAACGCTGGATTGAGGTTTTCGCCCGCCTGATCAAAGAAAGTGACGGGAAAGTCTACATCAACCTGACCAGCTATTCGCCGCCGAGCCCATGGTTTTTACAGTGGGTCAACGCCGTCTGGATTCAGACGAGCAACGACATCGGCATGATTGAAAAGGACGAAAACGGAAAGAAGCTGACCTGTTCGCAAAAGGACAAGCTTTTGTCTTACCGTGACGAGCGGTATTACGATTTTTATCGTGTGCGTGAGCTTTGCTTCCCGGCAAGCAATCTTTATAACCACGATCCGATTTACGGAAATGAAGCCAAAATTTCGCTTTCCGACGACGAGTTCCGGGAGTATCTTTTCACCATGGCAGCAAGAGGCACCTCGTTTTGGGAGCTTTATTACAGCTTCAACATGATGAACGAAGCAAAATGGCGCATTAATAACGCCGTTCTCCGCTTTGTGGAAGAAGAATTCGGAAATCTTCGCAATTCCGTTCTTTTCGGCGGCAAACCCTCTTTGGGTCAGGTGTACGGCTTCGGCTGCTTTGACGGCGACGAGGGAATCGTTGCGCTTCGAAACGCCGGAAGCAAGGACGAAACCTACGTTCTGCGCCTTGAACATTCCATTGGCGCGGACGAACGGCTGCAAAACGCCGCTATGACGGTTCTTCTGCCGTACAGCACGAACGGCGCAAAAGATAATTTCAGCTTCGGCGACACGGTCACGGTCAAGCTTCCCGCCTATCAGACAAAAATTCTTCATTTCGGCAAGAAAGCAAAGCCGCTTGAAGCCGTTTACGTCAAAGCGCTTGACAGCAAGACGCTTGAAGTGATGTTCAATCAAAGTGTGATCGCGGACGAAATCAAATGCGACGAAAACGAGATCGTTTCCGCTTCTCTTCTTGAAGATTACAGAAGCGTCCGGCTTTCGTTCAAGTATGACTTCCCCGTTCACGACAAGCTGACCCTGCGTTCGGTCAAGGATTTGCTTCTCAATAAAACCGATCTTTCTGTTTCTTTCGATTATCACGAAAATAATGTCATCGTCAGTGACGCTGTTGAAGGAAACACCGACTTTTCGATCGTTGCCACAACGGGCGGAGACAACACAGACAAAGAGTTGTTCTCACAAGGCGACGAAATCTGTCTTGAAATCAAAAACGGCCGCTTTGTCTTCACCGTCTGCGGTCAGAGCGTTGTTTCGGTTCTTGCGGCGGACGGAATCGTTCAGGTCTGCGCTGTCCGGGAAAGAAACGGCGTATTAAAGCTGTATCTTGACAAAAAGCTTGACTCCGGTTCCTACGACGGCTGTGCACCCGCAAATCTCACTCAGAAAGCGGTTCACAGCTTTGACAAGGCCAAAATCAAGCTTTATTCCAAAGCGCTGTCCTATGACGAGGTATGAAGCATAACCTATGACAGAACGATTGATCGCCTTCGACCTTGAAATGCCCGGTCAGCACGAGCCGAAAATCAGTGCGATCGGGATCACCGTAATTGAAAACCGAAAAATCACCGATAAGCTCTACTATCTTGTCAACCCCGAATGCGACTTTGACCCTTATGTTATAAAGCTTATCGGGATTACACCCGAAATGGTCAAAAACGAACCGCCGTTTCCCGTGATCTGGGAAAAGATCAAAGATGTCATGTCAAGCGGAATTCTTGTCGCCCACGGAGCGGCGGGGGATCTCAATACGCTTTGTCTTTGTCTGAAACATTACGGTATCGCATGGCAGGATAAAATTCAATACCTTTGTACCTGCGATATCGGCTTAAAAAGCTTTCCCGGACTTGACGGATACAGTCTCGACGTCATGTGCGGGCATATCGGGTTTCATCTTGACCATCATTACGCTTTAAGCGACAGCGAGGGCTGTGCGCGGCTTCTTCTTGATTATATCGACAGAGGAATTGATGTTGAAAGCTTTGTTTCAACGTTTGATTTTCAAAAGTGTCATATGGTCAGGAGGAAAAAAGTCAAGAAAAAGAAAACCCTCGAAGAAAAAATCAGAAAAAAGCTTTTCTCTTTGAAAAGTGAGGATAGCGAGCCGGAATCTGTTTTCATTGATCCGCCTTTTGACTGCGAACGTGTCATCGGCGTAAGTATCGAAAACCAAGCTGCAATTTCCGAAAAACTGATCAAGGAAAATAAAGACAGCGCGTATCTTGATTTTCTTCCGCATAAATTTCTTGAAGAAAACAACATACATGCGATGATTCTTGACGAGCGCAAGCGCTTTCATTCGCTTGTTGATCTGCTTGACCGTTTTTTGCCTTACGTTGACAATGCGCAAACCTGCGCTCTTTTGATGCCGAAGCTTTTCGAGAAAAGTCAGCCGGAGCTACTGTCTCATCTTGCCGGCTGGCTCGGCAGTGAGAATTACTATACACGGCTGTTTGCCCTCAACGTGATCCAGCACGATTACATCAGTACGGCTTATTCGGACTTTTTAAAAGCATACATACCGCCGCTGCTGATCGAAGGCGGTATCATCAAAGAAAAAAGCAATGATATTCTTTTCAGCCTTTCTGTCCTTGAAAAAGAAAAAGCCGCAAAGCCAAAAAGGAAAAGGAAACGCAGTAGGCCGAAAAAGGACCCTTGCGCCCCGACTCAGACGGAATCAGCAAACGATATATAACAAAAGTGAAGCGACATCATCATCGCTTCACTTTTTTGTTGCTTATTCCAAATGATCTGTCGGCCATCAAGATGCCTTTGCTTCACTTGCCGCCAGTTTTTTGATCCGCTCAACAAGTGAGTCCGCCATAGCGTTAATGTCGCTTTGCGAAGGATTATTGCTGATTTTGCTGATCTTCTTTTCATATTTTGCCCGTGTCGTCTCATCAACGAGGCTGAGAAGATAATAGAACGTATCCGAATAAATGCCCGCATCGCTTGAAAGGCTCTTTTTGCCCCAGATCGTGCTTCCGTCTTCACCGATACCCGTGAAGGTCAGTACACCGTCGGAAAGCTCCCAATCCCAAGCTTTAACCGGGTAAACAAGATAATTCACACCGTCAATTTTGATTTTATAAGCAATTTTTCCTGATTTCGATATGGCACCCGTTGTGATTTCTCTTTGCTTTTTGATATCGTTTTCACTGATGACGACGTCACCGATAATCGATACCACCTGAGATACGTTGCGTTCAACAGCACTCTCATCATCCGAGTCTGCACCGCTGTCAAAGACAACAACGTCCCAGTTGCCGCTCATATTCGTAATACTTACGGTTTCTCCGACCTTCTCTTTTGCATATACTTCCGGAACGGCAAGAGGCCATTTTTCCATGTTGAAGAAAATCTGTCGGATTTCAAGGGCACTTGCCGTATTGACGGTAAGCTCATTATCCTTAGCGATCTTATCACCGGTAACGATTTCGCCGTTCGCTTTGTAATAGAGTCTCGACTGTGACGCCATGACCCATTCACCGTTCTCGGTTTCAAAAACACAGGGACTTCCGATTGAGGCACGGCCGACGTCGGTGTAAGAAGCGCCGCCGGCAGAGCTCTTTTCGAAATTATAGCCGCCGAGCAGCTTAAATCCCTTTGTATACTGGTTGTTCTTCCTCGATGCGGAAAATTCGTCCATTGCATTTCCCAGATAATCCACATACGGACCCTGGATACTCTTGGATCTTGCAACTCTGATGTTATAGTTCGTTTGCTCATCGCCGTAAGTCGTAAACAGATAAAAATATTTATTCTCGCTGTTATAAACGATGTCGGCGGCCGTTATCATGCTGCCCTCATCTTTGCCGAGAGCGGGCACCTTTCCGGGTCTTGCAATCAGCTTACCGGTCTTAAACCGGTCTTTTCCGTGAACCGTTGAAATTTCTTCACCCTGATTGTTCAGACTACTCTTTTCTTTCAGCAAACCGGTTCTTTCGTCAAGCTCGACAAGATAGATTCCGCCCTTCAGCTTATCCTCACCGTAATAGGAGCCGTATGCCATATACAGCTTGCCCGAAGCCGAAATTACGCTCGGATGAACAGCAATACTTTCGTCGTAATAGGAATATCCGATGTCTTCCTCGTTTTCACCCTTGTTGTATCCGCAGGTACTGATAACAAGTCCGACGTCCGTCCAGAGGTTGGTTTCAATTGAATATTCAAGATCATCTGTCTTGACGCAGAAGATTGCCGCTTCGTTTGCGTTTTTCGATTTGCACAGCGAATAGTAAAGGTAATATGTAGAACCGTTTTTCACGATACACGGTGCAAGCGGCGTTCTGTCGTTTTCATCGGTCGAATAGACAGGATCACTGTCGTATCCGTGTTCCTTTGCCCATTTCATAACGCTCGGGAACTGATCAAAGTTCATAACGGCAAGCGATTCGGCATTTTCCGGAACCTTGAAGTACTTGCCTCTGTCCGTCCAATTGATCAGATCCTTTGAACGGACAACAACATTATCCGAGCCGAAGCAATAGTAATAGCCGGACTTATCATCATAAATCACGCAGGGATCCTTAATATCATATGCGTCCTCGCTTCCGAGATAAGACACCTCAAACAGTTTCTCAATTGTCGGACTGTCCGGGAAATCAAGATTCGACGAAGCCGTATAGCCCGCCGGTCTCTTGCCTTTTTTAAAGTACGCAAGAATCGTCAGCTTATGGTTCACTTCGGTTTTGTACTGAAGCATACTGACCTGATCGGTAACATCAACACCGTTAACGTACAGCTTCGAAAGATCGTAATATACCGTATCGGTTCTTTCGGGGTTAATGTTTATTGTAATCGTTTCTCCCCTTTTGCACATGATTCTGAACTTCTGATCCTCACCTGTGCTTCCGCTTTTATTGACGGTCATGACGCCGTTGTCAAAGCTTTCGATAAACACAGGATATTCGGACGGTCTGAGATAATTCCAATACATAAGGAATATCGAAACGCCCATGGCGGCAAAAACCAGAAAAAACGCTAAAAATTTCTTAAACATACTTTTCCCTTTTCCTTTCGATTTTTATTCAACGGTAAGTGATGAAATGATATCGGAATAAATGCTGACGGCCTTGTCATAAAAATTGCGCTTGACAAGTTCAACCTGCGACAGATCGGAAACATAAACCTTCAGCCGGAGTAATTCGGTTCCTACGTCTTCGATAATAAAAGTGACATAATAACCGGTTTCCTGCTTTTCGACCTCAACCTTGCTTTCTCTTTCGACCCGGTCACGGCTGATGATCCGCAAAGCGGCGGCAAACGCCCGTTCTCTGAGCGTCTTGGGTAACGACGACTCAATCTGTATCACGTCATATTTTGCCTGAGGCGTAATGCTCAAAAGCTCGCGCTCATCGGAAAGTTCACAGAAAATCCTGCCGTTTTTAATCAGCTCGCTGACCGCCTGATTGGCTTCAAAATAATTTGCCGTGTCATTTTCCTGAAGAACTTCGATCATTTGTGTTCTTTCTATCGGCGCATCAAGCTTTTTCAGCAAATAGCAAACGAGCAATTTGATATCAGCAACCGAACGCAGACCGTCGGACGATATACTTTCGTTAAAAGAAGCTTGTTCCATGTTTTAACCCTTTCAAAAATAGGTATAAATTCATCTATAGTCATACATATTTATCATAGCACACAAAATCATAAAAATAAATAGTTATTGACAATTTTTTTGACAAAATCAGAGGCTTTCTCATGAAAGATTTTTATCCGTCCGATTTTCTTGACAAAGACTGCGCCGACATATAAAATGATCAGGTATCAAGGAAAAAGAAAGGAACGGATTTTCCGAAAGAAAGCGATGACCAAAAAATATACTACTCTTCTTTTTGACGTTGACAACACCCTTTTGAATTTCGACATTGACGAAAAAAACGCCTTAAAAAAGACACTTGAAGAGATCGGCGCACCGACCGAAGAAGCCATACTGCGCCTTTATTCCGAAATCAACGCCGGGCTCTGGCGTCAATTTGAAAAGGGTGAAGTAACCAAAGAAGAACTGAAAAACATTCGCTTCCGAAAGCTTTTCGAAGCGATCGGCCTGCCCTGCCCTGTCAGTTCAAGAAAAATCAACGATCGTTATCTTGAAAACTTAGGCGAAGGAGGCGTGACGGTTGACGGAGCGGCGCAAACCGTCAGAGTTCTTTTTGAAAAAGGTTACCGGATATATATCGTTACAAACGGAGTCGAGCACACGCAAAAAAGACGGCTTCAAAGAAGCGGACTTGACCGATTTATCACCGACAGTTTTGTTTCTGAAAAAATCGGAATTCAAAAGCCTTTTAAAGCTTATTTTGACTATGTGTTCGATAATATCGAAGAAAAAGATCGGACAAAGCTGCTGCTTATCGGCGATTCATTAGGCTCCGACATCAAAGGTGCACTCGATGCGAAAATTGACTGCGTATGGTACAATCCCCAAGGAAAAACCAACACCGTGTGCGGTGAGCCGACGTATGAAATCTCCGATATCAGGGATTTACTGAAGCTGATTTAAAGAACCTTTGAATCAATCATAGTATACAGTTTGATGCACAGTTCCTAAACAAATCATGTAAACCGAAAAAGTTTAAAAAACCGCTTGACTTTTAAAAAAGAATCGGTATAATAATAATAGTGATAATCATTATCATTTAAAAACACGAACGGAGTTACTATTATGCCTGCGCTCAAAACCAGCAAGCAGCGCCAAGCGATTCTTGACGAGCTTTGTTCGCGCTGCGATCATCCGACCGCTGAGCAGATCTATTTTAAACTGAAAGAGCAATATCCCTCGCTCAGTCTGGCCACGGTTTACCGAAATTTAAAACAGCTTGAAGAAAATCATATTGTTTTGCGTATTCCCTGCCCGGAAGCCGACCGCTTCGACGGAAAGACAAAACAGCATTATCACATGACCTGCCTGAATTGTTCGCAAATCGTTGATCTTGAGATCGAAAACGACGAACAAATAGACGCCCTGCCGAGCGCATTCGGCGGAAAAATCACCGGTCATTCGCTGATGTACTATGGCTACTGCGAAAAGTGCATGAAAGAAAGCGAAGAATAACACAGTTAACAAGCCGGATACCGGCTTAAATAAATTTTACAATATTATTTTGGAGGAATTGATTATGAAAAAGTATTATTGCCCCGTATGCGGTTACGAATCAGACGAACCCATTGATGTATGCCCGATCTGTAAGGCAAAGATGGCTGTCAGAGAAGACACCGCAACCATGTCATGGGCTGCCGAGCACGTTGTCGGCGTCGGCAAGGCTGAAAACGTTCCCGAAGAAATCGTTATGGGTCTTCGCGACAACTTCAACGGCGAATGCTCTGAGGTTGGTATGTATCTTGCTATGGCAAGAGTTGCTCACAGAGAGGGCTATCCGGAAATCGGTCTTTACTGGGAAAAGGCTGCTTACGAAGAAGCAGAGCACGCTGCAAAGTTTGCTGAGCTTCTCGGCGAAGTCATCACCGACAGCACCAAGAAGAACCTTGAGATGAGAGTTGCCGCTGAAAACGGCGCAACCATGGGCAAGTTCGAGCTTGCTAAGAAAGCCAAGGAGCTTGGTCTTGATGCGATCCACGACACCGTTCACGAAATGGCAAGAGACGAAGCCAGACACGGCAAGGCTTTTGAGGGTTTGCTCAAGAGATATTTTGATTAATCGAAAAGTCTTATATACAAAGCAATTCAGAGTGGCAGAAATGTCACTCTTTTTGTTTTGTTCAAACATAAGAAAGTGGACAAAAAGTGGTCAACAGTCTTTTGACAACCTCTTAAAAACTTCAAAAGTGGTCATTATAAAAAGTGGTCATCTTTGTAAGAACATAATAACAAAATTCATTCAACTTAACAAGTGAAACTAACATCTTTTTTATAACTTTTAACAAGAAACATTCCTCAAAAAACTTTTCCAGCGTTTTTCGCCTGTCACTTTTATAGCACAGGTTCAAGGTATCAGTGTGGTATACTGTAATCACAGCAAAGGGAAAGAACAACGAAGCCACGATAAGGGTTGCACGGTTCGCCTGACGCTGAATACAAACAATAATTAAATCGGGTTGCGACCTACCGCAAGAAAGGAGTTGTCACTATGATGACACTTACAATTAACAGAAAGAACCGCACAATCGAAATGCCCTCAAAGAAGTACGCAGTTGCCGCAAGCAAGTTCGGCTCAGATGAGTACAACGAAGTTCAGGTTGCTCGTAGCCACTATCCCACCTACAATGTCGTAACAAGAAAAACTTCCAAGAGAGCTGACACCTTAAGAGGCTT
>JBJFHV010000223.1:0-2370 GCA_051894015.1 Acutalibacteraceae bacterium
GAGGATATCCTCGCCACCCTCGAGTGTCTGAAAACAATGGGTGCCGGAATCAAAGCGGACGGCGATACGGTTCATATCAGGGGAATTGAAAACATCACCGACATTCCCGAAAGTGACTTTTTCTGCCGTGAAAGCGGAAGCACGCTTCGGTTTCTTCTGCCCCTTCTTCTTTTAAATGAAAACAAACAGCGTTTTACGGGCGCAGGGCTTCTGATGAAAAGACCGATGAGTGTTTACGAAGAAATCTGCAAGGATAAAGGGCTGTATTACCGTCAGACACCCGACGCAATTGAAATCCAAGGGAAACTTCAGGGCGGCGACTTCACCGTACCGGGAAATATCAGCAGTCAGTTTATCAGCGGCTTGCTTTTTACGCTGCCGTTTTTGAGGACGGAAGGCCGGATTCGGCTTGTTCCTCCGGTTGAAAGCCGCAGTTATATCAATATGACGGTTGACGCCATGCATTCTTTCGGCGTCAATATCAGATGGGAGGATGAAAACACCCTTTATGCTTCTTCGGGTTCAGGCTATAAGCCTTGCTCGTTAAGCGTTGAGGGCGACTATTCGGGTGCGGCTTTTCTTGACGCGTTTAACGTCCTCGGCGGAAACGTAGCCGTCTCGGGCCTACGAGAAAACAGCTTGCAGGGCGACAGCATCTACAAAAAGCTTTATCCGCTGATTGAAAGCGGAAAACCCGAAATCGACGTTTCCGACTGTCCGGATTTGGCTCCGATTCTGATGACGCTTGCGGCAGCCGAACACGGTGCGGTATTTACCGGCACAAGGCGGCTGAAGCTGAAAGAAAGCGATCGGGGCACTGTGATGAAAGAGGAGCTTTCAAAGTTCGGCGCAAAAATTATAACAGAAGAAAATAAAATCACGGTTGAGCCTTGTCTCCTACATAAGCCTAAGGAAACGCTGTCGGGTCATAACGATCACCGGATTGTGATGTCGCTTGCGGTTTTAGCAAGCGTATACGGAGCGGAAATTGACGGCGCCGAAGCGGTCAGCAAGAGCTTTCCCGGATTTTTCGAAGTGATAAAAAGGCTCTCAGTGGAGGTTACAATAAAATGATTATCAACAAAAACACAAGATTTTTAATTGTCGGCTTAGGACTTCTCGGCGGAAGCTATGCAAGAGGCTTCACCGAAAAGGGCTATCATGTCGACGCGATTACCCGTTCGCAGTCTTCGGTTGATTTTGCGCTTGAGCATGAAATCGTCGAAAAGGCGACGACCGAGGTTGACCCGGAGCTGATCGGGAATGCGGACATCATCATCTTTTCGCTTTATCCGCATATCTTTATTGACTGGATTGAGCAGTACGGCAAGTACATCAAAAAAGGCACGATGATCACCGACGTAACGGGTGTCAAGCGGTGCATTGTCGATAAAATTCAGTCGATTCTTCCCGATGGCGTTGAATTTGTCTCTGCCCACCCGATGGCAGGCCGTGAGGTATACGGCGTTGAAAACAGCGACGAAAAAATCTTCTTCGGCGCAAACTACGTTGTCGTACCGACGGAGAAAAACACCGAGGAAAACATCGAAGCGTGCATGCGGATCGGCGAAATTTTAGGCTTCGGAAGAATCTGTCAGCTGTCTCCCGCCGAGCACGATGAGATGATCGGTTTCGTTTCTCAGCTGACGCACTGCTTAGCCGTTGCGCTGATGACCTGCTATGAGCATGAGCATCTTGAAAAATACACCGGCGACTCATTCCGTGACCTGACAAGAATCGCAAACATCAACGAGGTCATGTGGAGTGAGCTGTTCCTTTTGAACAAAGACGCACTTCTTCGCCAGATGGATTTATTCATGGGCGAGTTCAAAAAGCTTTACGGCTATCTTGAAAATGACGACCGTGAGGGCATGATGGAAATGATGAAGTGTGCAACCGAAAGAAGAAAATTGTTTGACAGGTAAAAAACATAGAAATGAGGAAATAAAAATGAATATGGATTTCGCATTCAAATTACCGATCCCGATGGAAATCAAAAAGCAGTTCCCGATTTCCGCCGAGGCAGAAAAAATCAAGGCCGAGCGTGACGCAGAGCTGAAAGCGATTTTTGAGGGCAAGGAAAGAAAGCTTGTTCTTGTGATCGGCCCGTGCTCGGCGGATAACGAGGATTCGGTGATGGATTACATCTCAAGACTCGTTCCCGTTCAGGAAAAGGTCAAGGATAAGATTTTCATCGTGCCGAGAATTTATACCAACAAGCCGAGAACGACGGGCGACGGCTATAAGGGTATGCTTCATCAGCCCGACCCGAACGGCGACCCTGACCTGATCGGCGGCATTATCGCCATCCGTAAGCTTCACATGAGAGCTGTCAATGAGACCGGCTTTACTTGTGCGGACGAAATGCTT
>JBJFHV010000224.1:0-11608 GCA_051894015.1 Acutalibacteraceae bacterium
ACTTGTGAATTGACTCCATCGCTGGAACAATTCTTGCATGCGATGTCTCACAGCAGACTGGCGGAACCAAACTATTTGCCGTACATGTTGTTGCCTACATAGAAAAAGCACAAACGCAAATAACGCAAACCAGCCAAGCCTTCATTTTTTGTTCTCCCTCGGTATATTTTTTAATCTTTAAAGCTCAGAAGAAGACCGGTTGATATGACAAGCAAAAAGATTTCAAACACTGTCAGAATAAGCAGGAATTTCATTGCGCAGCTCAGACATCCGTAAAATCCCGAAAGCTTCTTGCAGTCTAATGCTATGCCGCAAATCGAAAGAATATTCATTGCTGCATAATACAAAAGACCCTGAGCCAACGCGGGGATGTTTATGATCAGAATGCTGACAACACCGATAATTGCCGCAGAGCCTTTTATTAGCCCTATGCTTCCCAATATGGACGAATAAGCTTCGCTGATTGAGCTTCCGACAACCGGGATCATGGAACTTATCAGATATCGGATGCTTTTGACGCTTGTCGAGTCAACGGCGGCGGAAAGGGACCCTTTCAATGTCAGAACCGATGCAAAAGTACCGGCAGAAAATCCGAAGACCAGACTGGTTGCTTTATTGAACAAATGTGATATTCTGTCGGCACTTATGCTGTTCCCCAACGAAAAGCCGATGGAAACCGCGATAAAAGCGCCGACGATATGTATAGCGTAATCACTGCAAACGGCTGATAAAATTTCAGCCATGGCTAAAACAAGCGTGTTATAAGTCAGTGCCGACGCCGGTTTGCCGCTTGCCGCAATTATACCGGCAAAAATCGGTATGTAAGCTTTGATAAAATTACCGCTGACATTGAGAACCGATACGATAGATTGAATTACGGGATACAAAAAATTGATGCTGATAACGGAGGATACGGCTATTGTCAGCAGTTCGAATGCGTCGGACGATTCTCCGTCAATCACAACCGCTTTTATGACCGCAATCAGTAAAGTTACGATAAAAAGCGAAAAGAAACATCTGACAGCATCATTGGCTTTTTCCTTTATATTTGTTGAAAAATAACTGACAATGTCCGAAAAGGATGCGTCATACGCGCTTGAAAAATCATTGATACCGAATTGTGATAATATTTTTTCCGTTTCGTCGTCGATTGATGAAAAGAGGCTGTCCTGCGTTTCAGATGAAAAATCAGTTTCAAAGTCATTATACGCAGATGCACATAGACTTAACGAAAAAGCAAATAGGATAACAGCTGTTAGTAACAGAAAATGTTTTTTCATAGTTTTAATCAATAAGTGACAGAGCGGTTTTTATTGCCGATTCAATAAGCGGCAGGCACAAGGCGAATATTGCAAATCTTGCAAAAAGCTCAACGCACTGTGCAATTGCCGTATTTCCGTTTTCCTTGCATATACTCGAAGTGATTGATGTTGCAATACAGACGGCGGCCGCCTTGATCAAAGTTTTCAGTACGTCTGTTATGTCTGAAAGCTGTGAAAAATAGGAATAGAATTCGCTGATTTTGTCTTGCGCAATCGTTAAAGTCCAGAATATGATGATAAGAACACCGGATAATTTTATTAAGAAGGTATATTCAGGCTTGATCTGACCGATAAGCAAGCTTATTACCGTGATCGTCAAAGCACAGATAATTACGTTTAATATCATATCAAAAGTCAATGAAATCCTTAACTGAACTGAACAATTCTTTGATTTCGGGTATGATCATCATAAGAACAATAATGATGCCGACAAGAGTGATAACAGTAGCATACTCACTTTTTTCAGCCTTTGTCAGAACCTGATTCAATAAAGCAACAATAAGACCGATCGCGGCTATTTTAAATATAAGATCAATTTCCATTTTTCCACCGCCGTTCAAACCATCATCACGAACAGTCCCAAAGCGCAAAAAGCACCTACAAATATCGAAGTGTCCGCATATTTTTTCCTTTTATTCTGTGCGTCCTTGCGAAATTCATCAAAGTCAGTTATGTACATTTGCATAACAGTCAGCTGACTTTCAAGATCACTTGTCCCTAAAAATTCGCCCAATTGTATCAGCTTTTGTTTTTCCTCTTTTTTATAAATCCCTGCACTTTCAACCGAAGCTGACCATGCAACCGGGAAATCATTTCCGTCAGTCAAAAGCTTTTTGCATTGTATAATAAATGTCTTCTGATAACAGCTTTTTTCATAAGCCGCATCAATCAATTCATTCACAGACAGGCAATAGTATTCCAGCATGATTTTCATTTCATTAAGCAATGAATAGGTTTTGTCCAGTATATCGGCTCTTTTTCGCAGTCTCAGACTCAATATTACACTATAAAAGCTCACAAGAGCCGGCATTACAGCGGCGCCTATATATTTCATCGCGTATCTCCTTTGAATCGTAAATTGCTTTTACCGTACACACCTTTTCGCTTGAAAGAAGGCATACCTTGTCAAAAGAGTATGTATTGATCAGTTGTTCGATCTGAGGCCGTGTCACTATTTCATCAAAATTCGATGCATGAACCGTCAGAATGAATTTTACCCCTGAGTTTACGGCTTGTTCAATGGCGGAAATCTCTTCGCTGCTTCCGACTTCATCTAAAGCGATGATATCCGGTGACATAGTTCTGACGGCAAGCAGCACCGCTTCTCTTTTCGGATAGGAATTTAAAATGTCGCTGTTGATTCCCAGATCGTTCCCTAATATTGAACCGACCATAGAAGCGAGTTCCTCCCTTTCGTCAATTACGGAAACTTTATAGGAGTACGCATCGGATCCGCCGGCAAGTATTCGGATAAGATCTCTCAATACGGTTGTTTTACCGCTTGACGGAGGTCCGGCAATGATCAGACTTTTTGCGCCGTCTTTAAACAGGGTATTTGCTATCGTTTCGGCGCAGCCTCTGATTTCCCTTGAAATCCTTATATTCATTGACGATACGTCTTTGATGCTTACAGTATTTCCGTTGCTGTCACATACCGCCGTTCCGACAACGCCGGCACGGTGCCCGCCTTTCATGGTCACAAAGCCTTCATTGATACTGTTTTGGTGCGTATGAATCGAGTATCCGCAAACTCTGTTGAACGATTCTTTCAGCTCTTCGGGGCTGCATATTTTACAATCCGAAGAATAATGCTTGCAAAAGTAACTGTCTTTTTTTACAAAACCCGATCCGTACAACCCGACAAGCATAATCGGTCGATTACTTCTCAGTCTTATTTCAAATGTCTGACATTTTATCGTCTCTTCAAGTCCGGACAGGATTTCTCTGACCGGTCCCGAAAGCAAAGATGCTGCTTCGTTAAACTTTTCCATTTCAGCCTCCCGAATTAAAACAGTACAAGCTTGACTGTTGTCTGATATAAATTATGAGGGCGTGTCCCGAGATATAACTGATTACAAAATAAAAAATACTTTAATTTGTTTTAAAGCCCTTGAAGATTTCTGTTTGTTATTGTATTATTATAACAATGTAATAATTAAAGTAATGAAAGAAGGAAGACGATGAAAATCAAGAAAGAAAATTTTCTGTATAAAAACAGATACATTTTTGCTTCGTTTTTTGCAACGTGCGGACTGATGCTTGTCATGTTTATGATATTAGGCATTACACCGTTCGGCGAAAACACGATTTTAAGAATGGATCTCTACCATCAGTACGGGCCTCTTTTTGCCGAGCTTTACGACCGTCTTATGGAACATAAGAGTTTTTCTTATTCGTGGGTCTCGGGTCTCGGAACGTGTTTTTTGGGTAATTATTTCAATTATCTTTCAAGTCCCATCGGCGCTATTGTTATGTTCTTCGGTCACGCCCATGTTCCGCAGGCAATCGCCGTTATGATTCTGATTAAGGCTGCGCTTTCCGCGTCAACCTTTACCTATTATCTCAAAAAATCTCAGCATAATCAGTCACCTGTGACGGTTATGTTCGGTATTCTTTATGCGTTTTGCGCATATATGCTTGCCTATTACTGGAATGTAATGTGGCTTGACGCGATGGTTCTTTTCCCGCTGATGATCCTCGGAATCGAGCGAATCATCAATAACGGCAGCTTCGGTCTTTATACCGCATCTCTCGCACTTTCCATGTTCTCAAACTACTATATGTCCTTCATGCTCTGTATGTTTGCAGTGGTCTATTTCTTCTATTATTACATTGCAAACTATCCGAGCAAGTCCGTTATCAGCGAACAATATCGAAAAGACCATCCGAAGGGCCTTATTCATAAAATGAGAAACCGCAGATTTTTCAGAAGCGGCGTTATCTTTGCCATGGCCTCTCTTCTTGCCGCCGGGCTGATCGCTTTCGCGCTTATTCCGACTTATAAGGTTCTTCAGTCCTGTTCGGCAACCGGGAACAATTTCCCTGATGAAATGAAAACGTATTTTAACGCGTTTGATTTCATGGTAAACCATTTTGCTTCTCTTTCAACTACGATCAGAAGCAGCGGCGATGACGTTTTACCGAATGTTTACTGCGGCGTCATCACCCTGATTCTTGCTCCGCTTTATTTCTTTACGAAATCCATAAGCAAAAAGGAAAAACTCACGACCTTAGGATTACTCTCCTTTTTCTATATCTCATTTAACTTTAATTTCCTGAACTTTATCTGGCACGGTCTGCATTTTCCGAATGACCTGCCGTATCGATTCTCTTTCATGTACTCGTTTATCCTTATCGTTATTGCGTATAAGACGTTTATGAGACTCAACGAGTTTACATCAAGACAAATCGGTGTTGTCGGGGCAGCGATTGTTCTTGTGGCTTTTCTTACCGAAAAAATTCAAAGCAAAAACTTTACACAGGGCTCATTATATATAACCGTCGCATTCGTTGTTCTTTATGTAATGATGCTTACGGTATTTAAGAGCAAAAAATATGAAATTGCTTCTCTCGCCGTTTTGCTTTGTGTCTGTGCGTGCAGTGAGGTTATTGTGTCCGATACTTCCAGTATCCCGTGCAACGTAGCCTATGAAGATTATGCCGGCGATTACGATCAATTCAGAGAACTGAAAGAAAACCTTGATACAATCGAAAAAGACGGCTTCTATCGGATGGAATTGACATCTCTTCGCGCAAGAATGGATCCTTGCTGGTATAATTACAACGGTGTTTCGATCTTTTCGTCGATGGCCAATGAAAAGCTTTCGCTTTTACAGGATCATTTAGGTTTGATGAGCAATAAGATCAACAGCTATACCTATAATCCGCAAACGCCTGTTTATAACATGATGCATTCATTAAAATATATCGTTAACAATGAGACGCCGAATGTCTTAAACAGCAAATATTATGAAAAGGTTAGTTCGGTTGATAACTTTACCGCCTATAAAAACAAATATTATCTGCCCATCGCTTTCTGTGTTGACAGCAGGGTAAAGGATTGGCAGTATATTGAGGACGAATACGCTGTTGTCAATCCGTTTGAGGTACAGGGTGATTTCTTCGAGCGTGCAACCGGAGTTGACAGTCCGTTTGAAAAGCTCCCGATTTCTTATATCACTTATAATAATGTCGATCCGTTCACTGACGATATTGACAACGGAGTTTACACTTATAACAAGACGACAGCCGATACCGATGCATCCGCAACGTTCAGCATAACAACCGAAAAGAAAGGAAATGTTTATATCTATTTCCACATTGACGGAGCAAGCGAAAAAGATGTCACCGTCAACTCCTCTCTCGGCACAATCACTCAATCTGCTGACCATGACTGTATTTTAGATCTCGGACGATACAGGAGCGGCGAAACGATTTCCGTTACGGTTCCGTTCGAAGCGAACAGCGGAAACATGAGACTTTATGTTTATACGATTGATGACCAGAAGCTTGATAAAGGATATAACATTCTCAGCAATCAATCTCTTCTTGTTGACCAGTTCGAAGATACGTTCATCAGCGGAAGCTTCACAGCGAAAGAAGACTGTATTCTTTACACCTCTATTCCTTATGACACCGGTTGGAATATCACAATTGACGGAAAACCCGTACAGCAGTCCGACATCATTGAGATCGGCGGAGCGCTGATCGGTGTTAATGTAAAGAAAGGAAGTCATAAGATTACTTTTGAATATACTCCTTCCGGGGTGTCCACAGGAATAAAGATTACCGGCTTTACCTTAGCTGCTTTCCTAATTTATCTTTTGCTCAGATTTATCAGAAAGCGTAAAAATAAAGTATCCAAAAAGCCCGCATTTGTTCGTGTAGATAACAGCTATGATGAGCTTATTATGTTTGAAGAGCCCGTAGCACTTGATGATTCCCCGGTCAATTCGGATAATGAAAATGAAAAAACCGGATATCGTTTACCCGAACGGGAAGTGTTCTATCCCGATGAAAATGTAAGCTTCGTCAAAAAAGAGATTTTTTATCCGACGCCGTCTTCGCCTTCTCAGTCATTTATCGTAACAGATGACACCATTGAAGGCAGCGACAAGGGCGATAATCCCTAACACAAAAAAGGAATCCGACGGTAGAAATACCGCCGGATTTATTTTGTTCAGGTTATTTCATGTTTCTCTCATAAGACTCGATCATCTTCTTGACCATCTGGCCGCCGATAGAACCGGCCTGACGAGCTGTGAGGTCGCCGTTATAGCCCTGCTTGAGGTTTACACCGACTTCAGACGCAGCTTCCATCTTGAATCTGTCGAGAGCGTCACGTGCTTCGGGAACCATGCCCTTTGAGCTACCGCTCTTTGCCATGCTTAACACTCCTTATCTATTAGATTGGCGTTTGCAATATTATTTTAAGCGAAGCACGAAACTTTATTAGTGGTAAAAACTGCAACAAAAATCAGTAAAGATCAAATTTTTCTATGTAAGGTTCCTTTCGCGATTGTTCAATGATCAACTTGACTTCGCGGCACGACTTGATTGGTTTGTCAAAGTTGCATATTTTTTTGTAACCGATTGTCCGACCGCTGAAAGCAGGTTTTCCGTCACACAAAATCGTAAATCTTTCAACACGCTGGCTCTTTGTAATATCTTCACTGAGAACAACGGTTTTTACGTCGCTTTTGTTGATAGTAAGCGTAATGATATTACCATCTTGAACACGCGATGCAATCTCAATCTTATTCTTAAAGCGCTGTTCAATAAGCGCCTTGGCTTTCAAGATGCGATCAATATATCTTTTAGGAATTTTGCCTTGATTGTTCGGCGGTACATTTAACAATAGCATACCGTTGTTACCGACGGAAGCATAGTAGCACTGTGCCAACTCTTTTGCGCTTCTGCGCTGAAACAATTCAAAGCTTTTACGCCAGAACCAACCGATTCTCGTAACGGATACGTCCATTTCAGCCGGATACCAGCACAGTTCACAGTCAACAAGCTTTTCCCTGTCACCGAGAATGTCATCGGTAAAGTCCATTTTTCGTGTCATTACTTTTGCACCGTCTTCCTGCTGAGATTTGGAAGCGATATAAAGATGATCCTGAAGCTGTTTCGGTACAACGCTGTATTCGGCGCTTCTACCCTTTCCCTGTTCATTTCCTATCCAGCGAACGTCCGGCCCGCAGTTTGCGATGACGGCATTCGGCTGCAAAGTATGAATGGTATGAAAATACCTTTCCCAGTCATAAACCTGTTTCTTGCCGTTTTCGCCTTCTCCACAGGCTCCGTCAAACCAGAAACAGAATAACTCACCGTAGTTCGTACAAAGCTCTGTCAGCTGATTGACAAAGAAATCATTATACTTATCCGTTCCGTATGTTTTCTCGTGTCTGTCCCACGGAGAAAGATAGATGCCAAGCTTCATATCATACTTTTTGCATGATTCGGAAAGCTGTTTTATTATATCGCCGCGGCCATTTCTGTATTTGGTTGAAGCGATTGTGTAATCAGTAAATTTGCTCGGGAAAAGGCAAAAACCGTCATGGTGCTTTGCCGTAATGATGATGCCTTTGCTTCCCGTCTTTTTCAATTCGGTTACCCATTGATCGGTGTCAAGATCGGTCAGAGCGAAACAATCGGGGCTGACGTTTCCGCTTCCCCACTCCTTTTTGGTGAAGGTATTCAGTCCGAAATGAATAAAATTATAATATTCGAGTTTTTGAAAATCGAGCTGTTTTTTCGAAGGCACGACCGATGTGATTCTGTCAAGAAATTCTTTTGATTGGATCATTTCGTTCATGGTGCTTATAAGCGTCCCTTTCTTTTACTTTTTTACATTATAACACAAGCTTATATAAAAACAACCGTTTATTCCAATATATTCTTGGGCTGTCCTCTTGTTTTTTCGAATACCGTAACGGTTCCTCTGCTGTCACAGATTGCAAGAAAAACTCTTGATATATCGTCAACGCCTAAGTCCTTCAGCTTGGAAATCAGCCATTTTTTATCTTTTCCGATATTTCCGAGTGTGTGACTGTCGATTTTTCCGTCTATGATCACATTGGCAACCGGCGCGTCCTGTGTCGTACTGACCTTCAAATCCGATACGGTAACCGGTTTATTGGCGGCGGTCGGTATAAAGCTGACTCTTCCGTTCGGTTCGAGTATCGCGGTGTCAACCTGTGTCAGATCAAAATAACCGTTATTCCGGCATTTCATCAGAAATTCGTTGATATCCAGTCTTGCACTTTTAAATCCGTCATAGCACAGCTTCCCCTGCTTCATAAGTGTTATCGGTTTTCCCGTTATCACTTTCCGCATGGTAAGTGACTTATCGGTAACAAAAGCAATCAGAAGAGTAACGACTCCGTAAAGAATCATGGCAATCAAAATCGTGAGAATCTCGCCTCTTTCGGCTGTTGCCAGTTCGGCGGCGATTGAACCTATGGTGATTCCGTTTACATAATCGAACAGACTCAATTCGGACAACTGTCTGTATCCGAGGATTCTTGTAATACAAAATAAAGTGAATACGGAAAGAACGGTAGTGAGGACAACTTGTAAAATATGCATAATTTATCTCCTTTTTGGTTATATTTCGTCAAATATGCAATGATATTCACTGTATTTTTGAAAATTATGTATATTGTGTCGTTCAGGAATCTATTGTATAATGTTCAAAATACTAAGTAAGAGGCAATTGTCATGTTATATTTTGATTCTCATATTCATACCGATAACTCACCCGACGGTAAGTATTCCGCCAAACAGATGTGTGAAGGTGCCGCGGAAAAAGGGATTGCTATCATCACATTTACCGATCACTGCGAAATCGATGAATATACCTCGGATAACTACGATACCCGGACGGTAAAAGCATACGATGACTATGATGAGGTCAAAGATAATTTTAAAGGCCGTCTGACCGTCCTTTCGGGGATTGAAATCGGTCAGCCTCTATTCAAAAGAGATTTAACGAATCAGATTATATCACAGCGCAAGTACGATTATATTCTTGCAAGTATCCATCATCCGCACGGAAAAAAGCCGGATATCAAAGATATTGAGTATGACAAAATTGATGTTTACGCCTTTATGGAGGATTATTTTTCACAGCTTTACGAAATCGCTAAGTGGGACGGCTATGATGCATTAGCCCATCTTACCTGTCCGATGAGACGGATTCAGGGAAAATACAAAATCAATTTTGATTATTCGGTTATTCAGGAGGCAACAGATGAACTGCTGTCAGAAATCATCAGACAGAAAAAGGCCGTCGAAATTAATACGTCAGGTCTGAGACAGGATGTCGGAAGAACAATGCCCGATGAAAATATCTTAATCCGGTATAAACAGCTCGGAGGAAAATATATAACGGTCGGCTCAGATGCTCACTGTCCGGAAGATATCGGTGCCGGAATTCAAGAAGGAATAAGAACTGCACTGAAATGCGGATTCGAACAAATAACGATATACAAAAACCGAGAAAAACAACTATTTGATATTATTTGACAGTCGGTGAAAATGAAATGGAAAACAATACTTCGCAAAACAAAAATCAAGGCTTAAAAATTAATAAAATGACGCTTATCGGAATAACCGCTCTGCTGATTGGCATTATGATGTTTGCCGGTGTTCTGACGCAGGTCGTTCCGACCGGAGTATATGATACGGCTTCGGACGGATCCATTATAAACGGTACCTACCATCGTATTGACAAAAGCGAGGTCGGTTATTCGTTCTGGCGTGTTTTCTTCGCGCCGATTGAAACATTCATTTTTGCTGCATCAGATGCTATGACCGGTGTCATCATCATTCTGTTTATCACCATTATCGGCGGCACTTTTTTGGTTCTTGATAAAAGCGGTGTCCTGAAATATATTATGACAACGATTGTAGGAAAATATGAAAAGAAAAAGTACTCTTTGCTTGCTGTCATGATTCTCGCCTGTATGGCACTCAGCTCTTTTGCCGGCATTCTGGAAGAATCGGTCACTTTAGTTCCGCTTGCCGTTGCCATTTCGCTTTCCTTAGGGTGGGATTCCTTTGTCGGCTTAGGCTTCAGTCTTGTTGCGATCGCATTCGGATATTCGGCGGCTACCTTCAACCCGTTTAATGTCGGTATTGTTCAGTCTATGGCCGGACTTCCGATGTTCTCCGGACTGATATACCGCGTGATTGTTTTTGCTGTCATATATGCAATTCTTGCCGGATTTCTTATTATTTATGCAAAGCGGATTGAAAAAAATCCGCAAAAATCATTGGTTTACGACTCCGATTTTGAGCTTCGCAAGCGGTTTCTTGACAAGGAAGAAACTGCCGCTGCATTGGCAAATCCGAATTTGGGCAAAGCGACCAAAACATTCATTTTGTGCATTGCGGCTGTATTCATCATTACGGTTATGTCCTTTATCGGACAGCGGATCATTCAAAATGAAAGCATTACGGATCTATTAAGCAACTTACCTCTGATTTCAATGGCGATTTTGTTTACGGTCGGCGGACTTCGGGCCGGAAAAATTTCCGGTATGAAGGGAAAAGAGCTTTTTTCCGGCTTTGTTGACGGAGCGAAAGCCATTCTCCCCTGTGCGCCGCTTATTATCTTTATCATCAGTATCACATATGTTCTGAAAAGAGGCATGATTATTGATACCATTCTTTATTATGTCTATAATTTTATCAAGGATCTGGGACCTTACGAATCCCTGATCGCGATATTTTTTGTGATTTGTGTATTCGAATTTTTTATCGGAAGCGGTACCGCAAAAGCGTTTTTACTGATGCCGATTCTGCTTCCTTTAGTCGATATGCTTGCTATTGAAAGACAAAGTCTTGTGCTTGCATTTTGCCTGAGCGATGGTTTATGCAATATTTTATTTCCGACAAGCGGTATTATGATCATTGCAATCGGGCTGATTAACATTCCGTATTCAAAATATATGCGGTTCATGTGGAAGCTGTTTGTTTTGGAGTTTTCCGCGGCAATTATCCTGATACTGATTGCCGTTGCTTTCGGATATCATTGATTTATAATAAACAACAAAAAAGTGAAGCTGAAAATCGGCTTCACTTTTTCTTAAATTCAGCGCAATCAGTGCTTAAAGCATTCGTTATAGCTTTTTACCCATTTCAAAACCTTTTCTTTTTCATAGTTTTTCGGTAAAGCCGCTGTAACAGCAGTCGCTTTCAAAAGCTCAACAGCCATTTTTGCGACTTTCGAAAGTACGGCTTTATTCTTAATCAGTCCCGTCAGTTTGATTTTGATATCG
>JBJFHV010000225.1:0-2354 GCA_051894015.1 Acutalibacteraceae bacterium
GAAGATCATCGAAATAAGCGGCTTGATTCCGACATTGGTGAAAATACTGTCAAGCTTATCGCTGAGAACGGAATCAACGTTTCCGTCGATGTCGGCTGTTACATAAGGATTGCTCTCATCATAGCTGACCTTTTCGCCGTTCATCACTGTAAAGTCGAAGCTTCTCTCACCGACGGGCGTCGGACTGCCGACAAGTACATAATCGACAACAACATCGAAATTCTTGACACTTACTTTCGGAATTTCGCCTCTGAAAGGAATTTCAACACTCTCGCCCGGTTCAAGGACCTTTGAAATGATGCCGTCAAAAGTAATATCGAGTCCCCTTGCGGCAACACCCATGATCTTCATCTGGTTCTTTTCGGAAAGATTCTTAATCACGATTGCCGTGTCGTCCGAAGAGACATAACCCTCAACGCTCTTATTGAAAGCCGCATGAACCGAATGGGAAACATTTGTTGTTGCGTGGAACTGCGGGAAATCGGGATCGGAATGTACGTCCTTGATTTTATCCGTCAGAAGAAGCGTTTTCATAAGCTCTGCCGAATAAGGATCTTTATATGTCATACCGTGATAAAGATTTTCAACAAACCATGTATGCTCCGGCATATAGCAGGTTGAAGCGTCAATCGTCATTGACGGAGAGATCTGATAGAAGCCGGTGTCAACCTTTTGGGTGTAACCGTCCGCAAATCTCTGACCCAAGGGAGCCGGCGTTGCACCGGTTGAAGAAGCGATCGTAATAATCGAATCCGAGCTTTCGTTAAGACCGGTAATAATCTTGTTGTCATAGCCGGCAATAATCGAAACGTGGCTGCCTGCAGCTTCCGCTCTCTTGAAGCCGTTTGCAAAATCAGGCATCACTTCATAATGCATATAGTCGCTCTTTTCAATAAGAGCTGCGCTTTCGACAGGGTCAAGGCGCTTTGCCTTCATCGCCTCATAGTATTCCGTCGGAACAAAGTCCCACATACTGCCCCAGTAGCCTAAAATATCCCAGATATAGGGAAGAAGGTTATTGACAACATCGTCAAGAAAGCCGAGCTTTTCGGCTTTGACAAGCCAGTTATAATCGGTTTCCTCCATCATGCCGTGTTCAACAAATTCGAAAAGTCCTTTTTCGTCAAAGTCAATATCCCCGTTGAAAACATCGTAGGCAAGACCTGCACCGCCGAGGGCCGGTACGGTCAGAACCGCGTTATTGATGTCGCCTTTATCGCCGAAAAGGGTCAGATACGTACCGGAAACCTGTCCGCCGTGGGAAACCGCAAGAATGTTTACTCTGTCCTTACCCGTGTACTCTTTGACGGACTGAACAAAAGTATCAAGCTGGTTCGCACAGGCAACAGCGCCCATTCTGAAATCGCAGTTAAAATTAAAGATATTCTCTTTTCCGATGTATTCGGCATATTCACCCATAATTTCAGACTCATGCTGAAATCTTCCGTCGGGATAAAGCTCCTGAAGATTTGCGCTGCAGCTTTCTTCCGCCGTTACACAGTATCTTTTCAGTTCAACCTTGCTTGAGCCATCAGGATTGCACGCCATGTCGCCGAGCATATCCACCATTTCTTCGCCGACGGTTGAAGCAATTTTCTTTGCATTACCCTGACTGAGCGCACCGAGTCCGATTCCGAGGTCTACAATTCTTTTCAGAACTCTTTCGCCGACTTCGTCCATGTCAATTCCCCAGACATGTTCCTTTTCGCCGTTTTCGCCCTCTTTGTACATCCATGAGGACGAATAGCCGGGAACAATGACAACCGGGTATTCGGTATATTTTTCTCCCTCAGCCGCTAAAGCCGCCGATGTGCAGGTCAGAAGCATAACAGCACAAAGCAGCACTGCCAGCAATTTTTTTGTTTTTTTCATTTCTTCGTTCTTCCTTTCCAAATTGGTTACCAAGTAATTCTAGCATAATGTTATCAATTTATCAACAAATTATTAACATCATTTTACACAAAAAAACACGGTGCTCTCTTGTTTAACCTAAACAGAAAAGCACCGTTTCAAGCTGTTTTGTCGCTTTTTTAATCGGTTTTATTCTTTTTTATTTTCGGCAGGACAAGACACAGAACAACGGCAACCGCCGCCACCGCAATGAGCGCGATCGGAACAATATAATCAAGATCGTTGTCTCCCGTCGGAACAGCGCAAAGGACTGCGCTTTCATCAGCGGCAAAAACATTGACTAATACGGCAACAACGCTAAGTACCATAAGACCAGCCAGAATTATACTGATCACGCGAATCACCTTTTTCGGCATCATAGTACCTTTCACTCTCCTTATTTCAAATATTTTTCCATATCTTTACCGAGCGTTTCGGCTGTCTTTTCCGACTCTTCTCTTGTT
>JBJFHV010000226.1:0-2352 GCA_051894015.1 Acutalibacteraceae bacterium
GGAAGAAGAGGGCACAATGCTTTTGTTTGTCGGACGCATGATGAAAGACAAGGGGATTTTTGAACTTTGCGACGCCGCCAAAAAGGCAAGAGAAACCCACCCCGATCTGACGCTTGATATCATCGGCTGGTGCGAAAAAGAGTGTGAAGAACTCAAAGACAGCTTCACGGACGACAGTGGGATTCATTATCTCGGCTGGCAGGAGGACGTGCATTCGTTCGTCAAAAACAGCCACGCTGTGATTCTTCCGTCCTATCATGAGGGCATGGCGAACGTGCTTTTAGAGGCGGCTTCCAGCGGCAGACCTGTCTTGGCAAGCGATATTTCCGGCTGCCGTGAAACATTTGACGACGGGGTGACGGGAATCAGTTTTCAGCCGAGAGACACCGAAAGCCTGTACGAAGCGATTATGCGCTTTGCAAAAATGACAGCACACGAAAGAGCCGAAATGGGCAGGCGAGGTCGCGAAAAAATGCAGAATGAATTTGACAGACAAAGGGTTGTGGAAGCCTACAAGGAAAAAATCGCCCTTTACGGAGGTAAACAATAAATGGAGCTTTATGAAAAAATCGTCGGCGGCGAAGAAAAAATTTCTCTTGTCGGCTTAGGCTATGTCGGCATGCCGATTGCCGTTGCGTTTTCGAAAAAGGTTAAAGTCGTAGGCTTTGACGTGAACAAGGAAAAAATTGAGCTTTACAAAAGCGGAATTGACCCGACAAAAGAGGTCGGTAACGAAGCGATCAAAAACTGCACGGTTGAATTTACCGCCGACGAAACGAAGCTGAAAGAAGCGAAGTTTCATATCGTTGCCGTTCCGACACCCGTTAATCCCGACCATACGCCGGACTTGACTCCCGTTGAAGGCGCGAGCGAAATCCTCGGCAGAAACCTGACAAAGGGCAGTGTCGTCGTCTATGAATCCACGGTTTACCCGGGTGTTACCGAAGAAATCTGTGTGCCGATTCTTGAAAGAGAATCGGGCTTAACATGCGGCGTGGACTTTAAAATCGGGTACAGCCCCGAACGAATCAACCCGGGCGACAAGGTACATCGACTCGAATCTATCGTAAAAATCGTTTCGGGCATGGACGCAGAAACGCTCGACACGGTGGCGAAGGTATATGAGCTGGTGGTCGAAGCCGGCGTACACAGAGCCGAAAGCATCAAGGTCGCCGAGGCGGCAAAGGTAATCGAAAACAGCCAGCGGGACATCAATATCGCCTTTATGAACGAGCTTTCGATTATCTTCCATAAGCTCGGAATCGATACCAAGTCCGTCCTTGAGGCGGCGGGAACGAAATGGAATTTTCTCAAGTTTGCCCCCGGTCTTGTCGGCGGTCACTGCATCGGTGTTGACCCGTATTATCTGACGTACAAGGCTGAACAGATCGGTTATCACAGTCAGGTCATTCTTTCGGGCAGACGGATTAACGACGATATGGGCAGTTACGTTGTGCAGTCACTTGTCAAGCTTCTTGCAAAAAGCGGCAGTACGATCAACAGCGCAAAGGTTGCGGTTTTAGGCTTCACCTTCAAAGAAAACTGCCCCGACACAAGAAACACAAGGGTCATTGACATTGTAAACGAGCTTTCCGAGTACGGTATCACCCCGGTACTTTGTGACCCCGTTGCGGATAAAGCCGGAGCGAAAAGGGAATACGGACTCGAGTTTACGTCTCTTGACAGCATCAAAGACTGTGACGCCGTGATTCTTGCCGTAGCGCATGATGAATTCAAAAAGCTTTCGCTTGCCGACATTGCGGCGCTTTTCAAGGACGGAAAAGGCATTCTTGCCGATGTAAAAGGAATTCTTGATAAAACCGAATTTGAAACCGCAGGCTTCACTTATTGGAGGTTATAAGATATGGGCTACAAGCATCTTGTATTTCCGAAAGATACCGTTTTTCTCGTGACGGGCGGTGCGGGCTTTATCGGCTCGAACCTTTGCGAAGCGATTCTCGACATGGGCTATACCGTCCGCTGTCTTGACAATCTTTCAACGGGCAAGCAGAAAAACGTCGATCTGTTTCTCCCGAATTCCCGTTACACCTTTATCAAAGGCGATATTACCGATCTTGACACCTGTATGAAAGCGTGCGAGGGTGTGGATTACGTTCTCAATCAGGCAGCATGGGGCAGTGTGCCCAGAAGCATTGAAATGCCGCTTTATTACGAAAAGGTCAACATCGGCGGCACACTCAACATGATGGAGGCGGCACGGCAGAACAAGGTCAAGCGTTTTGTTTATGCTTCCAGCTCCTCCGTTTACGGTGATGAGCCGAATCTTCCGAAAAAAGAGGGCAGAGAGGGAAATCTGCTTTTTTCGCTTCCGGGAGACATGAAATTTTTCCG
>JBJFHV010000227.1:0-2350 GCA_051894015.1 Acutalibacteraceae bacterium
CCGTTAAAAAGGCAGGTCAGAACAACTTCGCAAAGTACGAAGCCGGTACCGAATACTGCGAGGAGCTCAAAACCGTAAAATCCCCCAAGGATATGTTCTTCCCGCAAAGCGAAAACATTGTTTCCTTTGAAAAGACAGAGGGAAAAATCAAGGTAACGCCCGATACGATCCCGACGGAAAAGACCGTTGTTTTCGGCGTCCGTGCCTGCGATGTGGCTTCCTTTGATGTCCTCGACAGAGTTTTCCTGTCAGACCCTGCCGATTCGTTCTACAAGGCAAGACGTGAAAACTGCACGGTTGTTGCAACGGCTTGCAGTGAACCCGAAGAAAGCTGCTTCTGCTCGGTTTTCGGTATCGACCCGTCCGAGCCCAAGGCTGACGTTGCGACATGGTTTGTCGGCGACAAGCTTTACTGGAAACCGCTTACCGAAAAGGGCGAGGAACTGACCAAAGCGGTCGCTTCCGTTCTTACCGAAGAAAACGCTGACGGTACGGTCGAAGCTGAAAAGGCAAAAATTAAGGGAATCGTGGAAAATCTTCCGCTTGCCTCTCTTTCGCTTGACGGCTGGGACGGTGACGCAACCGAAGCGAAGTTTGACGCGCCCGAATGGGAAAAGCTTTCGGCTTCCTGCCTCGGCTGCGGTGCGTGCACCTTCGTTTGCCCGACCTGTCAGTGCTACGACATCAGAGACTATGACACCGGTCACGGGATTCAGCGGTATCGCTGCTGGGACTCGTGTATGTATAACGACTTTACCATGATGGCACACGGAACGCCGAGACCTTCTCAGCTTCAGCGCTTCAGACAGAGATTTATGCACAAGCTTGTTTACTTCCCGGCAAACAACGACGGCATGTATTCATGCGTCGGCTGCGGACGCTGTGTCAACAAGTGCCCGATCTCAATGAATATCGCAAAAGTTATCAAAGCATTCGGAGGTGACAAATCATGAGCTGTAATTGCGGAACACCGGTTGATAAGCTCATCCCGCAGACGGTTAAGGTTGTAAGCATCCGTCAGGACACCCCCGACGTCAAGACCTTCCGTGTGGTTGCCCTCGAGGGCGAAGAGCTTTTTGACCACATGCCCGGACAGTGTGCTATGCTCACCGTTCCCGGCGTCGGCGAGGCGATGTTCTCCATCACATCCTCCCCGACAGAAAAAGGCTACAAGGATTTCAGCATCAAACGCTGCGGACTTCTGACCGATTATCTTCATTCGATGGAAGCAGGCGAGGAGGTTTGCGTAAGAGGACCTTACGGAAAGCCCTTCCCGGTTGACACCGAATTCAAAGGCAAGGACTTACTCTTTATTGCCGGCGGTATCGGTCTTGCACCGCTTCATTCGGTTATTAACTATGTCAGAGCCAACAGAGAAAACTACGGTAAAATCGACATTCTCTACGGCTCAAGAAGCAAGGACGATCTTGTTGACTTCGACGAGATCGAAAATGAATGGCTCAAGGAAGAGGGTATCAATGTATACCTGACGATTGACCGTGAGCAGGAGGGTTGGGACGGCCATGTCGGTTTTGTTCCGTCCTACCTCAAGGAGCTTGATTTTCCGCCGACAAGCACGGCCGTTATCTGCGGTCCGCCGATCATGATCAAGTTTGTGCTTCAGGCTCTTGTTGAAATGGGCTTTGAAAAAACGCAGGTTTATACCACGCTTGAGCTGAAAATGAAATGCGGAATCGGCAAGTGCGGAAGATGCAATATCGGAAGCAAATATGTCTGCAAGGACGGCCCGGTTTTCCGCTGTGACGAAATTGACGAATTACCGAACGAATATTAAGAGGTTTTGAGTATGGAAAAAACAGTAAATATTTATATCATGGGCAAGCAGTACGAAGTACCGGCAAGCCTTACCATCATGACCGCCATGGAATATGCGGGCTACAAGTACGTCAGAGGCTGCGGCTGCCGTAACGGCTTTTGCGGTGCTTGCGGAACGATTTACAGAATCAAGGGCGAATTTGAGCTGAAGACCGGTCTTGCCTGTCAGACGCAGGTTCAGGAGGGTATGTACATTTCCTCCGTTCCGTTCTTCCCGACCAAGAAAGCGACCTACGACATCAGGGAGATAAGACCCACCGAGCAGATTATGATGGAGCTTTATCCCGAAATTTATTCCTGCATCGGCTGTAACGCCTGCACCAAGGTTTGTCCGCAGAGCCTGCCGGTTATGCAGTACATCGCTTACGCTCAGCGCGGCGAATACCAAAAGTGCGCCGACACCTCGTTTGACTGTGTTGCGTGCGGACTTTGCTCAACAAGATGTCCGGCCGGCATCACCCACGCTCAGGTTGCCGTCCTTGCAAGACGTCTTACCGGCAAATACATCGCTCCC
>JBJFHV010000228.1:0-2348 GCA_051894015.1 Acutalibacteraceae bacterium
AAATAATCTCCTCTAATAATGGGGCCAGCTCTTCAAGCCGGCAATTCATATCGCCGCGAAACCACGCACGATAGATATTGACGATCCCGCCGGCAAAAAAATAGGCCCGGAACCGAAACTGCTCGGATTTTCTCGTGTCCGAGCTTATTTTACTGTTGTTTTGCATAAACTCAACAAACGCCTGCTGAAGCTTTTCGACAAACGGTTCAGCGGAAGTTCTGACAAACAGGATTTTAAAAAGCGGCATTTCGTTTTGCATCATATCTGACAGCTCAGCCAGCGAAATCTGAAGGGAATGACGTAAATCGGAGTAATCAATATCTGTCAGCGTGCTGTACAGAATAGAAACCAGCTCATTTTCCATTGATTCAAAAAGTGCGTCAATATCTTCATAGTGCGCATAGAATGTGCCGCGGTTAATACCGGCCCGATTGACAATATCGGTGACCGTTATTTTTTTGAACTCTTTTTCATTGATTAGCTGTGTAAAGGCCTGTCGTATCAGTGTTTTTGAACGGATCGAGCTTCGGTATTCTGCTTTTGACATATTTTTTCTCCAAACTTGAACATCGCAATAGATTTTGTACAATTTTGAATAAAACGAACAAATTTGTTTATTGACCGCTTCTTCGGATTATATTATACTCATTTAACGGATAAACTTCAACACTTGTTTGATTTTACAGGAGGTACACCATGCCAAAAAACAGGAAAGTGGATTTTCATTCTCATTTTTTACCCGAAACATATTACAAATATCTTGACGAATACGAGGATAAACTTCCCGACAACTTCCCCACTCCGAAATGGAACATCGAAAGTCATCTCAGACAGATGGAAACGCTCGGCATTGCCTTTTCTTTTTTAAGCGTATCGTCACCGAATCTTGCAAAAGCGCCGAAAGAAACCGAATGCGAAATGGTAAGACAAATCAACCTTGAGGGCAAAGCTCTTGTTGATGCACACCCCGACAAGCTCGGACTTTTTGCTTCACTTCCGCTTCCCCATGAAAACGACGCGATTGAAGAAGCACAATATGCTCATACCGTTCTTCACGCAGACGGTTTTGCCCTTTCAACGAACTATGCCGGCGTTTATCTGGGTGACAAAAGATACGACAAGCTGATGGAATATCTTGACGGAATCGGCGCCGTTGTCGCCGTTCACCCGACTGCTCCGTCGAGTATGCCTGAGGGCGTCAACACCGACGTCCCCATTCCCGCCATGGAATTTATGATGGACACGACAAGAACTTTTATGTTTATGGAAATGAACAATATCTTCGGAAGATTTCCGAACATAAAATGGATTTTTCCTCACGGCGGCGCTTTTCTGGCAATTTTATCGGACCGGATAAACGGGTTCGCCATTTTGATGAGAAACAGCCGTCCCGACATTCCGCTTGATTTTAAAGCCGATATGCGTCACGTTTATTTTGATGTTGCCGGGTTTCCTTTACAAAAACAGCTCCATGCACTTTTGAAAGACGTGAAGGTTGAAAATCTGCTGTACGGCTCCGATGCGCCATACACACCGCAAATTGCCTGCGTTGCACTCAGCGGCAGTCTGGAAACGGTGAGCGGATTGAACGCTGACGACAAAAATAAAATTTTCACCGAAAATGCCGTTCGTCTTGTTCCGAGACTTTCCGATATTCTCGGCGTACATATCAGCGGCGCAAGCGTTTGTTACAGCGACAATCCTTTGACACTCAGAGAAAAAACAGGCAGAGGCGTCCGCACCGTTATTTCGAAGCTGTATGGCTTGATATTTTCTTAACCGGCCTGTTTTTCTGTGTCAGAAAGATTCTGAAAAATACGGCAAAAAAGTTTTCTGCTCTTTCATTGACAAACACACCTTCTTGTTGTACCATAGCAAAAAACAAAGGGAGTCAGGTCATGCAATACACGGAAGCGTTGGACTTTATCTATTCAAGGCGAAAATTCGAAAAAAGTGCCGGACACGAGCGGATCGCCGCTTTGCTTGATACACTCGGTAATCCCGAAAAAGGCTTACAATTTGTCCACGTTGTCGGAACCAACGGAAAAGGCACCGTCAGCACGATGATTTCCGAAGGAGCAAAAGCCTCCGGTATCAGAACCGGGCTTTTCACCTCCCCTTTCGTCGTTGAATTCTGCGAAAGAATTCAGGTCAATAACGAGTATATCCGCCACAGCGAACTTGCCGAAGTGATCGAAAAGGTCAAGGCCGGCTGTGAGAAAATCGAAAAAGACGGCCTTCATCCGACCTTTTTTGAGGTCGTTCTCGCCGCCGCGCTTGTTTATTTTCAAGAGTGCTCCTGCTCTCTTGCCGTGCTCGAAGCCGGTATCGGCGGAAAAAACGACAGC
>JBJFHV010000229.1:0-11464 GCA_051894015.1 Acutalibacteraceae bacterium
CAACCGGCACCTATGCGTTCACTCTTCCTCAAAAAATCCCCGTTGGTAAAGTCTCCTCTCTCAAAGCTTCCACATCAACCTCAGCAATCACCCTTTCCTGGGCTAAGGTTTCGGGTGCAACAGGCTATCAGGTCTGCAAGTATGACTCGGCAAAGAAAAAGTATGTAAAAATTGCCACCGTCTCATCGAACTCCTACAAGGTTACCAAGCTTAACAGCGGTACAACTTATAAATTCTCCGTAAGAGCATATAAGAGAGTATCCGGCACCAATTATTTTGGCTCGTTCAGCTATCTTACAACCGCCACAAAACCCGGTACACCGACACTGAAAGCCACTCCGGGAAGCAAAAAAGTTACCCTTTCCTGGAACAAACAGACCGGTGCAACCGGATATATGGTTTACATGGCCACCAGCCAGAACGGCAAATATTCAAGAATCGCCACGCTGAAAGGCAACACAAAAGTCAGTGTTACCAAAACAGGTCTTACCACGGGCAAAACCTACTACTTCAAGGTTATCGCTTACAAGACCGTAGGAGATACCAATATTTACGGTTCTTATTCCGCGGTTAAAGCCGCAAAGGTGAAATAAGTCAAGCTTTCATGAACAAAACCCGACAGCACCTCCTGTTTGTGCTGTCGGGTTATCTTTATTCGTTTAAAATCGGATATCAGAACCGCAGGCTCTTGTCCTCGCCGATTCCGTACATTCCGTCAAGTATGTATTTGTTGCCGTCGGGGTCGCAGACAAAGCCCGAAAGCTCGCCGAACGTGATGTGATAATTGATATCAATCACGCCCGCAGGAACGCGCATCAGGAAGCGGTCGCCGATATCAAAGATAATGTCGGTCATGCCGTAAACGTCCTTGATCCTCCACTTGTTATAGCTTAAATGCTCAAAACGGACGGGTGTCAGAAGCGTAGTCTTACCTTCAAACCAGATCAGGTTTTCATTGTAATCGTTCTGGTTGACGGATTGATTTCTTGTCAGGTTGAAGCCGAAATACTGCATCTTGCCGTCAATCTCTTTTTTACCCATGGTCGTTACCCAGTCGTAATGCGACTTGTACGGATAATAACCTCTGTGGTCGTCGATGATGGCGGTGCTGTTTTCATCGGCTTCGTATCGCTTTCCGTTGACCTCGATATAGCCCGTGACCTTGAACAGATCCTTTTGGGAATACAGCGGACGGTTGTCGCCGAACGGAATCGAAACGATACTCGGAAGCGAAACGCGGTCAAGCTGAACGTCGTAGCTGATACAGCCGCTCTTATCGTCGCTTGCCGTACCTCTTACAAAGGCCTGGCCCTTTTCGAAGAAGTTGCTGCAGCGGAAATGAACGACCTTGCCGCGGGACTCGGTCGGGTCGCCGTTCAACAGCGTTTTGGAAATCACGGCGTCTTTTTTCGGCAGCATATCCTGCCAATAGATCAGCTTTCTTTTCGCTTTGTCATAGCAGATCGTAAGACCGGTACCGAAAATACCCATATCGCAAACCGCCGTCAGCACGATGATATCCTTGAAATGAAGCTCAATCGCTTCCCAAAGGGTAAGGCGAAGCTTATTAAAAGCGTTCGGGAGCGCCGACGGACGGTCAACACTCAAAAAGTCCATTCTTTGAAATTCCTTGTCAAAGGTTCCGAAATAAGCTCTGCCGCTCGGATCAACAATATTCGTCGGGGTCGGCACGGCTTTTCTTTTTTCGGAAAGTACATCATTAAAGTTCATGGTATCTCTCTCCTTTTGGTAAAATCGTTTAATATTATTATACATCAGTCGAAAAAAATGTCAACGGTTACCAACATTTAAGTTGACGCGAGCGTCCTGTCATGCTATAATTTTTTCGCCTCAGCAATCCCAAAGCCTCGGACTGCTTCAACCCGGTCTGAGAAAAAGAAAGGAATTGCAAAAAATGAAAAGCAAAACACTTTTCGGCAGCATCCGGTATATGCTGCACAACTGGAAAGAATGGGACAGCAAAAGCATCTTCATTTTTATTTTGCGGGTGCCTGCCCTTGTGCTCGGACCTATTCTCACCGCCTACATACCGAAAGCGATCATTGACTGCATCAACAAAGAGTCGTCCGTCAAAGAGCTTACCGTCACTGTTGCTCTTTTAAGCGTCGGCGTTGCCCTTACAACATGGCTCGGACCGTTTTTGCAGGAACTGCTTTCGGGCTCGGCAAGAGTTATTCGAATGCGCTATGCCGTAAAGGCGTTCGAAAAAAATCTCACTGCGGATTATATGAAAATCGAGTCTCTCGAGGGCAGAGAGAAAAACAAACGTGCTGCGGAGTTTTACCAAAGCTATTATTCCGCGGCGTCGTACTTCATTGAAGCACTCAATCAGGCGGCGGTGTGTATCATCGGCGTGATCGCTTCGATGGCGTTGATTTACAAAATCAACATCTTCATGATTCTCCTGATACTGCTGACGTGTGTAGGTGAATTTTTTGTTCTACGGTTTCTGAACAAACGTGAAAAGAGCGTCAAAAACGAAAGGAACGCGATCTTTGTCAAGCTTGATTATTATTACGAACTAAGCCGCAACTGCGAAACAGCCAAGGATATCCGTCTTTACGGCTTTTCGGACTATCTTATCAAAACATATGCCGATCTGGTCAGCCGTCTTGAACAAATTGTTTCGAAATATACGGGACAAAGTGCAAGCACCGGCGGAGTTCGGGCAGCGCTGAACCTTTTAAGGGAAACCGTCGCGTATGCCTATCTTGTTTATCTCGTTACAGCGGGCAAGCTCGGTGTGTCGGACTTCATTTTTTATTTCGGCATCATTACGGGCTTTTCCAACTGGATCATGAGCTTCGTCTATTGCTATTCGAATATCGAACGCTGCTGCAACGACTGCGAGGCGTACCGAAGCTTTGTTGAGCCAGACGACGAAAAGTCGAACAACGGCAAAAAAGCCGATTTTGAATCCGTTGAAAGCATTGAATTTAAAAATGTCACCTTCCGTTACCCCGAAGCCGACAGCGACACAATACACAAGATGTCCTTTACCGTGAAAGAGGGCGAAAACATTGCCATTGTCGGCGAAAACGGCGCCGGAAAAACGACCGCTGTCAAGCTTCTTTGCGGCCTTTACCGCCCGACAGAGGGCGAAATCCGTATCAACGGCGAGAATGTTTCGGACTTTTCGCGTGAAAGTCTTTTTTCGCTTTTTGCCCCTGTTTTTCAGGACTCGGAATTTATGCCGATGACAATAGCACAGAACATATCGGCTGAATCTGACTGCAACAGAGAAAAACTATATAACGCATTCGAAAAAGCAGGCATCAAGGACACAATCCTCTCCCTTCCCGAAAAAGAAAACACGCCGATGATAAAAGATGTATTCAAAGATGCGGCTGAGTTTTCCGGCGGCGAAAAGCAAAAACTGCTGTTGGCGAAAGCCATTTACAAAAACGCTCCTGTTCTGATTCTTGACGAACCGACGGCGGCTCTTGATCCGATTGCCGAAAATGAGCTTTACCTCAAGTACAGCGAAATGACAAAAGGTAAAATTTCGTTTTTCATTTCCCACCGCCTGTCCTCCACCCGCTTTTGCGACAGGATTCTCTTTATCAAGGACGGCTTGATCGCCGAAAGCGGAACGCACGACGAGCTGATGTCGAAAAACAGCGAATACAGCCGAATGTTCCGGATTCAAAGCTATTACTACCGTGAGAACGGAGGTGACGCCGTATGAAAACCGCCAAAACCGTTTTCGAAGCATTTAAGGAAATGCAGCGACTCGAAAAACGGCTGATTCCTGCGTGCCTGATCATTGCGGTCATTAGCGCCGCCAGTCCGTTTGTCAACATCAGATTTACTTCCCTGATTATCGACCTTTTAGACAGCGGTGCCGGCATGAAACAGCTAAGTTTCTATATCGCCGCCGCAGTCGGAATCAACTTTGCTCTGTTTTTCCTGAACGACTTTTTAGGCGATATGTTTTATATGTACCGCTCGATGCTTTATAACCGGGAGCTTGAGTCCGTTGCGTCAAAGCTTTATTCGATTGAATTCAAAAAGACCGAAAACAGCGATTTCAAAGAGCTTTTGCATAAGCATTCCGAGGCGCAAAACCGTGTATTTTCTGCCTTCAGTCAGTTTTCGTGGATGCTTCGGGATTTCGTTTCGGGCTTTTTGACCCTTATGATATCGCTTGTTTTCATTTTTCCGCTTTTTAAAATCGGACTGACTAAAACGGGCGAAAGCTTCTTTGAAAAGCCGGTTTTTTTGCTGAGCATTTTTGCGGCGATTGCCGTCATGGCGGCGATTATTTTAGTTGTCGCCTTAAAGATGAACAAGCAGTGGTTTTTGGCCTCCGATGAATATGCAAGACTTGACCGCCTGTTCTATTTCTTCTTGGAAAAGTTCAAAGACTACAAAACCGGCAAGGATTTCCGGCTTTACCGAGAACAGGAGCTGATCGAAAAAATTGCCGCCGATACGCTTTTAAAGGACGGCGAAAAGGTGCTCAAAAAAGCGTCGATGAACTCCGCAAAATCAAGCTCATTTGTTGCGCTTTTAGGCTCGCTCGTCGGGTTCGGAATTTACCTTTTCATCGGTATCAAAGGTCTTTTAGGCTCATTTTCTTTAGGTTCGCTGGTACTGTACTGCGGCTCGTTTATGCAGGTCATTTCGGGCATCATGAAAATGGCGGCAACCTTCGGAAAAACCGCCGAAATGGTGCCGCTTGTCAGCTACTATTTTGACATCATCAATTCGAAAGATGATACTGTATACGGAGAAAGAACACTCGACGAAACGGACAGCTTTGAAATCGAGTTTCAAAACGTCTCCTTCACCTACCCCGGTACCCATAAAAAAGCGCTTGACAACATCAGTCTCAAAATCAAAAACGGCGAACATCTTGCCGTTGTCGGACGAAACGGAAGCGGCAAAACAACTTTTATCAAGCTTCTTTGCCGTCTTTACGACCCGGACGAGGGCGAAATTCTGATTAACAATGTGAACATCAGACAATATTCCAAGAAAAGCCTGTTGAAGCTTTTTTCCCCTGTTTTTCAGGATTTTTCGGTTTTTGCGTTTTCAGTTGCGGAAAACCTCTCTGCTTCAGACGAATACGACAGTGAAAAACTGCACCGCGCGCTTGACGAAGCCGATATTTTAGAAAGAGTCGAAAAAATGCCGCAAAAGGAAAAGACATTTCTTTTTAAGTCGCTTGACAAAAACGGTGTTGACATTTCGGGCGGCGAACAGCAAAAAATTGCCCTTGCCCGTGCACTGTACAAGGATTCGCCCGTCGTGATTCTTGACGAGCCGACAGCGGCTCTTGATCCGATTGCGGAAAACGAGATTTACAGCCGTTTCAATTCCTTTACAAAGGATAAAACCGCCATTTATATCTCACACCGTCTTTCAAGCTGTGTTTTCTGCGACCGTGTCGCCGTATTTGACAAGGCAAAGCTTGTTGAAGCGGGAACACACAAAGAGCTTTTGGAAAAAGGCGGACAATATGCTGAGCTTTGGAACGCGCAGGCACAGTACTATTGTTAGAAAACAGAGTGCAGAGTTCAGAAAACAGAACCCGGACTGCTAAGCAGTCCGGGAAATTTGTTATACTCTCTGTGTTTCAAACAGGCTCGACCAGTTTTCGTAATACTCATACTGCTTCATCAGTTTTCGTGCCTGAATGTAGTCATAAGCCTTTTTATGGAATGCATCGAGTTCCTTTGACGCTTCTTTCAGAGCGGCGGATTTGGCTTTGATATTTTCTTTTGTATCCTCGGGCATAGCGTTGGCTGCGTTGTATTTATCCAATGTCGGCTCGCTCATGCCGTAAAGCTCTTCAACCGTATGAGAAAGAAGCTCTCTTGCCTTTTCGGTTTTCTTCACCATGTCAGGCTGATTGAAACGGTCCTTTTCGTCAATGATAAGCTTTTGCGCTTTAAGCAGTCTCTTCAGCTTTCTCTTTTCTTTACCTGACGCCGTTTCCACCTTACTCAGACACTCGGTATACTGTGCAACCGCATTCGCATAAATCTCCTGCGCACTTTCAAGCTGACCTTCGGAAAGGTTGTCCGTTGCATAGTCCTCAAGCGCGGCTCTGATTTTGAGTACCGCAATATGCGCCTCATGATCCTCTTCGGTCAGGTCGTACATCGTAAGAAGCGGAATCAGGGAAAGAACATAGCCGACAATCGTAATCACGATCATCGCCTTGGCCATCGGCTCACGGTAAGCGGCGTTATAAAGGTCGTCATAGTTGTTCGTAAGGCCGAAATGCTTCGTAATGACAACATTCTGTATGCAATAGGTAATGCCCATTGTGACAAACGTTCCGATGAAGCTTACGACCTGCCCCAAGAGACCTTCAAGGCGTTCGCCGGTCTTGTACTGCTGATAGTCAAGGATATCGGCATTGATAGCGCCGTCGCTGATCAGCGGGAAAGTCATGAAAAATCCGCGAAGCCAGGTAAATACGAACAGCGCCCAGATATTACGGATCGAAAGAAGCATTCCGATCATGCTGGCAATATTGCAGACGGTATAGAAAATAACAAGATTCTTCTTTCCGATCTTTCGGATAATGATCGGAGCCAAAAACATTGCCGGAGTCGCCGCCATACCGAGAATTGTTGTAAGCGTTCCGTTCAAGACACCCTGCTTTTCCGTTGTCAGGTTCAGCATATCCTTGATTCCGTAATAAAAATACCATGTTGTCACGTTACCGATACCCATCTGGAAAAACACGAACCACGAGGAAATCGTTCTCGACCAAGTGTATTTATTCTTAGCGCCGGACATGATACCCTTTAAAAACGGTACTTTCGGTGTATAGTCCTTCGAAACGATGATTCTCTCTTTGGTTCCCGTGTAAGACAAAAAGCCGAGGAAAACGCCAAAGATACCGAACGCAGGCATAATAATCCGGTAAGCCGTAATGTGTTCAAGGCCGCCCGTAAAGCCGGCAATAATCGGAACAAACAGTCCCGTAATACTCGGCGCAAGCGAATAGATAAAGGTGGAAACCGAAATCACGTCCGCCCGCTCAGTCGAGTTCGGGCTCATGACCTGAACAAGTGTGGTATACGCCTGATCGTAAAACGGATAGCAAAGCTGAAGCGCGATATACACAGCGAAAAGCGACCAAAGCTTTGCGTTATAGCTCATGGACTCAAACGGCAAAAGCGCAAAACCCGTTGTCAGAACAACCGTCGGAATTCCGGCGTAAACCAGATACGGCCGGAATTTACCTTTTTTGCTTCTTGTGTTATCAATTACCATGCCCCTGAGCGGCACAATAATCAGGTTCAGCACGGTTGCAATCAGGCTCAAATTGACAAGATCGTCATTTTTCAGTCCCAGCGCAGAGCCGGCAAGTAAATTTGTTCCCGAAAGTCCGATATAATAAACGACGGAAATGACAAACTTAACGCCGATACCGCCGACGGAATAAGCCATAATCTCTTTATACGGGATATATCGGCCCTCAGGCGGCGTCTTCCAGTGTGTTTTGACGGAGCCGACAAGCCCCTTTGCTTTTTCAACTAAATTCAATCTCAACATCTCCTTAAAAAAACACACACGATTCGAATTATCCGAAAAATGCGCGTCAACAGCTTTTATTTTACCATGAAACACCATAGAACGCTATTCACTTAATGCATAAAAAAGAACGACAAAATTTAACTATATTGCCCACAAAAAAAGAGCGGCAAGAAGCCGCCCCATTGTGTATTTTGTATTACTGTTACTGTTTTGCGCCCTCATCAAACATCTCAAGAGCCTTCACGGAAGCGGCAAAGCAGTTAGCAAGACCTTCTTCGTCCATATTGTCGTATGTATCTCTTCTCGTGTGATAATACGATTCCAGCTTATGATTCAGTCCCGTTACACCTGTCGCGCGGAAGCCTGCCTGTGCAAATGCTGCGGAATCGGTAGCACCGCCGAGAGGAGGTACCCAACCCTTTTTGCACGGAACATCAACGGCCTGAGCGGCCTCCATGAACAGGTCGGAAACGTCCTTATCAGCCTTAACCGTACCGTTGAGATCGCGGTAGTTTGTCATCAGGAATTTCGGGTCGTGAATCGTATCGTAAGAGAAAATGAAGGTCGGAACGTCCTTAAAGTCGTCCTTGTGCTGTTCGCACCATGCCTTGGCGCCTCTTAAGCCGGCTTCTTCGGAACCGGTCAGAACAACGCCGATTTCGGTATTTTCAAGCTCGATGCCCTCGTCCTTGAGAGCCTTGAGAATGGCAATACCCATATAGCAGCCGGAAAGGTTGTCGTTTGCACCGTCAACAACTCTGCGATAATTAACCATGAAATAAAGACCGATGAAGAACGGAACGAAAAGAAGTCCCCAAAGACCGACTTTTGTCAGTGTGCTGTCAAGAGAAGCAACGCCGAAGCCAACGCCGTTTTTCGCTACGTTTACGATGGCGAGAATCAGATAGAAGAACGCACCGCCGAAGCCGATAATAGCGTGGCCCTCGAAGCCGACACCACCCAAAGCGTAGTTAACGGGCCATTCCCAAGCGGCGTCCGGGTGACCGTTGAAGATGATTCTTCTTTTGGTTTCACCATTGCACTTTTTGATTGCCGTAACGTTATGACCGGTTTTTTCCTTGAAAAGCGGGTCAAGAAGCTTTTTGTAAACGCCGAACTCCGCAAGAACAAGGAACAAGCCGATAACAATCGCAATAATTGAAACAATCGGACAGAAGAAGTAAGCGACAACGGCAATCAGAACAAGCGTCATCGTATAGAAAAGCCAGCCATAAAATGCGCCCGGGTTTTCCTTGAAGGACTCAACCTCTGCGCTGTCACAGCCGCAGTCCTCTTTTAATACTTTCGCCATGTATTCGCAAGCCTGTTGTTCACCCTTTGAGCCGGGCGATCTTTTTTCAAAGGTCTTGCAGATATGGGTGATTTCATCAACCATATACTTGGCTGCCCAGTTCTTTTTGTCAATGATTTTCTTGAGATCCATAGAAATTCCTCCCACTTAAAATAAAAAATGAAGACATTCTCTCTCGTGGGAACGCCCTCGTCCTTTGTATAACATGTTATCATTTTGTTATAGATTTGTCAATATTCTGCAATATTTTTATATGCTTTTTGGTTACTGAAAATGATGATTTGTCGCTGAAAAATTATTAAAATTTATTAAAGCCCGTTTTTTTCAGATTGCTCTTAAAATCGTTCTGCGCTACTTGTAGATTCAAGAAAAATATGATATTATAATATATCTATAAAGTTTCACGAAAGGTCCGAAAAAGTCTATGCTCCGTGTACTTTTTGTCTGCACCGGCAACACCTGCCGCAGTCCTATGGCAAGCGCAATATTGAATCAGATCGCACAAGAAAAAAAGCTTGATATCAAGTCCTCCAGCGCAGGACTTGCCGCTTTTCCGGGCGATGAAGCAAGCGAAAACGCCGTAAAGGCTCTTTCGGAAATCGGAATCGACCTTTCTTCTCATCGCTCAAGACCCGTCAATCAATATCTGATTGACGAAAGCGACTATATCGTCGGCATGAGCCGATCGCACATAAACGCGCTTTTGCCTTACACAAAAGAAGAGAAACTTCTATGCTTTTCGGACGGGATTCCCGATCCGTACGGCGGAGATCTTGACATTTACCGGAAAACAAGAGACAAGCTCAAAAGCGGCATTGAAGAAATGCTGCCGCTGTTTTGCAAGGTTACGGTCAGACCGATGAGTGAAAATACAGTCGATGCCGTAGCGGAGCTTGAAAAAGAATGTTTCAGCGTTCCCTGGAGCCGAAAATCTATTTCGGACGAGCTTACGAACAACACGGCGCACTTTTTTGTTGCCGAACGGTTCAAAAACGTCATCGGCTATATCGGCACCAACATTATTGCGGACGAATGTTATATCACAAACGTTGCGGTAACCGAAGGTGAACGACGAAAAGGCGTTGCTCTTCTGCTTCTCCGGGAAGCCGAGAAAACCGCCAAAGAACATTCCTGCCGTTTTATTACGCTCGAAGTCAGACACAGCAATCTAGCCGCAATTTCGCTTTATTCTAAGCAAGGCTTTTCCGAGTGCGGACGGAGAAAGAATTATTACACCGATCCGACAGAGGACGGAATCATCATGACAAAGTTTTTCAGTGAGGAATAAGAAAATGAAAATATTAGCGATTGAATCGTCCTGTGACGAAACCGCTGCCGCCGTTGTAAAAGACGGACGGACAGCTCTTTCAAATGTAATTGCATCACAAGTCAGCGAACATATTATTTACGGAGGCGTTGTCCCCGAAATTGCCTCCAGACGGCACGCGGAAGCCATCAGCGGTGTTGTCAGTCAAGCGCTCAGTCAGGCACAGCTTACTTTAAACGATATTGATGCCGTTGCCGTCACCTACGGGCCGGGTCTGATCGGTGCGCTTCTTGTCGGTGTCAACTACGCAAAATCGCTTGCCTACGGTGCCGGCCTGCCGCTGATTCCCGTCCATCATCTTCGCTCGCATATTGCGGCAAATTACCTGAGTCAGAAAGAACTGGAACCGCCGTTTTTCTGCCTTGTAGTTTCCGGCGGACACAGCCATCTTGTCAAGGTAAACGATTACACCGACTTTGAGGTCATCGGAAAAACAAGAGATGACGCCGCCGGCGAAGCATTGGACAAAGCCGCAAGAAGTATGGGATTACCCTACCCCGGCGGTTTAAATCTTGACAAAATTGCCAAAGAAGGGGATCCGAAAGCATATCGCTTCCCCCACCCGAGAGTTGACGGTTCTCCGTTCGATTTCAGCTTTTCGGGTCTTAAAACCTCTGTGATCAACACGATCCATAACGCAAAGCAAAAGGGAGAAGAGTTGAATATTCCCGATCTCGGTGCATCATTCATGAATGCCGTTGTGGACTGTCTTTGCGAAAACACGGAAAAAGCCGCCGAACAGTTCGGCTTTCGGAAAATCGTTCTTGCCGGAGGCGTCAGCGCCAACTCCGTCTTACGGCGCCGCATGAGCGAAATCTGCAAAAAACACGGCTGGTCGCTTTTTATGCCCGAGCTTTCTCTTTGCGGCGATAATGCCGCCATGGTCGGCGCGCAAGGCTATTATGAATACTTAAGCGGAAACATCGCCGGGCTTTCACTCAACGCTTATGCCGGTCTTTCGATTGATGAAAAACCGAGAAACAAATAAAATCGTTTGCCGTTGAATATATAATTTTAAGAAAGGAAGTGTCCTCTATGAAACGCACAAAAACCACAGCCAAAATTTTCTTTACTTCACTTGTCTTTTTTCTTCTCACTTTTTCTTTGGCCGTTTTCACCTCGGCAGAAGATATTACCGTATCTGCTCCGACACTAAAATTTGTTTCGGCAACCACACAATCCGTCAAAATCACATGGGAAACCAACGACGAGGTTTACTGCTTCAGACTTTATAAGCTTGACAATAAAACAAATAAATACGCAGAAATTTACAAAGGCCGGAATACCGAAATGACCGTTGAGGG
>JBJFHV010000230.1:0-11460 GCA_051894015.1 Acutalibacteraceae bacterium
TATGAAAAAAAGAACATTACCTGTCTGATTCTTGACTGTGATATACTTACGCTTTCCGGAGCGATCGGAACGAAAGCCGCCGTTCTGACGGTGAATGACGAGGGCTTTTCGAAAAAGATCGTTTCCCTTTATAACGAACAGCAATCCTAAGATAAAACGGTAAGCGTGCTTACCGAACCGAACAGGAAAGGAATGATACTATGCCTAAAGAAAAATACAAGGTTCACGAAGTCGCCAAGGACTTCGGTCTCGGCAGTAAAGACATCATCGGCTTACTTGACAAATATATCCCCAAAGAGAGAAAGCATTCAACCGTTCTCGAGGACGCCGAGCTTGATCTGATCTTTGAAACGCTGACCACCGAAAACGAAGTGGAGTCGTTCGACGCCTATTTTGCCGCCGGTGAAAAGAAAAAGGCGGAAAAGAAAGAAGAAACGAAAGCCGAAGAGCCGCAGGAAGAAAAGGCGGAAGAAAAAGCCGTAAAGGAAGAAAAAGAGTCCGCAAAGCCGGCTGAAAAGGCAGAAAAGCCCAAAACGGAAAAGAAAAAGACTGATGCAAAGCCCGCTGCGGAAAAGGCTGCAAAACCGACAAAGGAAAAGAAGCCCGAGCCGCCCAAAAAAGCCGCCGAGCAAAAGACCGACAAGCAAAAGAAAAACGAAGAGCGCAGAAACAAGCCCATTCAGGCAAGAACCAAGGGCGAAAAGCGTCACATTGATACAAGAAGCAGCAACGTTGACCTTGATAAGTACAACGAACGCTATGAAGAGATCGCTCCGGCAAGCCGCATGAAGGACACCGGTGCGACCAAGCAGAAGCTCAAGCAGAAATCCCAGCAGTACAGAAAGCAGGGTATGCGTTCTTCCAAGAGGGAAACGGAGGCGGAAAGACTCAAGAGAATCGCCGCCGAAAGAGCCAAGAAGACCATTACCATCAAGGTACCCGATGAAATCACCGTCGGTGAGCTTGCCATGAAGCTTCATATGACAGCCGCCGAAGTCATTAAAAAGCTGTTCGCACTCGGCGTTATGGCAACGGTTAACCAGACGATCGACTATGATACCGCCGAAATTGTCGCCACCGAGCTTGGCGCAAAGGTTGAAAAGGAAGTTGAAGTCACGATTGAGGAAAGAATCATTGACGACAGTGAGGACGCTCCCGAGGATCTTGTTCCGAGAGATCCGGTTGTTGTTGTTATGGGTCACGTTGACCACGGTAAGACCTCGATTCTTGACGCAATCCGCAACACCGCTGTCACGGCGACCGAAGCCGGCGGAATCACTCAGCACATCGGTGCGTACAGAGTGGACTGTAACGGTCAGATGATCACCTTCCTTGATACACCGGGTCACGCCGCTTTCACTTCGATGAGAGCCAGAGGCGCCATGGCAACGGACATCGCTGTTCTCGTTGTCGCCGCCGATGACGGTATCATGCCGCAGACGGTAGAAGCGATCAGCCATGCAAAGGCGGCAGGCGTTCAGATTATTGTCGCGATCAACAAAATGGATAAAGAGGGTGCCAATCCCGACAGAATCAAGCAGCAGCTGACCGAATACAGCCTTGTTCCCGAAGAATGGGGCGGTGACACGATCTGCGTGCCCGTTTCCGCAAAAACCCAGATGGGTATTGACTCTCTTCTTGAATCGATCCTGCTTGTTGCGGAAATGCTTGAATTGAAGGCCAACCCGAACAGAGCCGCCAAGGGTGTTGTCATTGAGGCAAGACTCGATAAGGGCAGAGGTCCGATTGCAACGCTTCTTGTTCAGAACGGTACGCTTCATACCGGAGACATCGTTGTTGCCGGCTCGTCCGTCGGCCGTGTCCGTGTGATGGTCAACGAAAGAGGCAGACGGCTTAAGGAAGCCGGCCCCGCCGTTCCCGTTGAGGTCATGGGTCTTGACGAAACCCCGAATGCAGGCGACAGCTTCGACACCGCAAGCGACGAAAAGCTTGCCCGTCAGCTTGTTGAACAGAGAAAGCAAAAGGCCAAGGAAGAACAGTTCAAGGCCTTCCATAAGGTTACCTTTGATAATCTCTTTGCTTCCATTAAGGACGGCGAGATGAAAGAGCTGAACATTATTGTTAAGGCAGACGTACAAGGGTCGGTCGAAGCCGTTACCCAGAATCTTGTCAAGCTTTCAAACGACGAAGTCAAGGTTAAGGTTATCTTAGGTGGTGTCGGCGCCATCAACGATTCGGACGTCATGCTTGCCAACGCTTCGAACGCCATCATCGTCGGCTTTAATGTCCGTCCCGACCCGAACGCACAGAATATGGCGGAGCGTGACGGCGTTGAAATGAGAATGTACCGTGTTATCTATGACTGCATCGAAGAAATCGAAGCCGCTATGAAGGGCATGCTTGCGCCGAAGTTCCGTGAGGTCGCTCTCGGCAGAATCGAAGTCCGGACCGTTATGAACCTTTCGTCCGCCGGTAAAATCGCCGGAAGCTATGTGCTTGACGGTAAGGTTACAAGAAACGCACAGATCCGTGTTGTCCGTGACGGCATTGTGATCGCCGAGGACGAAATTGCTTCTCTTCGCCGTTTCAAAGACGACGTTAAGGAAGTGGCAAGCGGCTTTGAATGCGGTATCGGTCTTACCAAGTTCAACGACATCAAAGAGGGTGACATTTTCGAAGCCTTCATGATGGAGGAATACAGAGACTAATCATAAGCACTTATTACGATACTTTCCGAAAGGAGTGGTATATATGGCCGGATACAGAGTCAGCCGTGTATCGGAGGATATCCGCAGAGAAATCACGGCGATTGTCCGTGAGCTGAAGGATCCGAGAGTCGCCGGGAAAATGTTGACTGTTGTCAGAGTCGAGGTCAGCTCGGACGCTTCGTTTGCGAAGGTGTTTATCAGCGACTTTAACGGAATCGAAAACGCAAAGGAAGCCGTTAAGGGTCTTGCGGCGGCTACGGGATATATCAGACGTGAGGTCGGGCAACGGCTTCATTTAAGAAAAACACCGGAGCTGAAATTTGTCGCCGACGATTCGGTGGAAAGAGGCTTCAATATGTTCAAAAAGCTTGACGAAGCCGAAAACAGGAGTGAAAAGACAGATGCTGATTGATTTTGAAACAGCAGTAAACGAACTCAGAAAAGCAGAAAACGTGCTTGTGCTTACGCACGCAAACCCCGACGGCGATACGCTCGGAAGCGGCTTTGCGCTTGTGCGGATTTTGCGTCAGCTCGGAAAAAAAGCAAGACTGATCAACAATGAAGCAATCCCCAAGAAGTTCTCTTATCTTTATGAGGATCTGGAAGAGGAAGATTTCCGACCGGAAACCGTGATCGGTGTGGATATTGCCGACCGTGTCCTTCTGGGCAAGGAGACCGAAGAAAAGTACGGCGACAGGGTGAACCTTGATATCGACCACCACGGAACCAACCGTCTGTTCGCCGAAAAGACATACGTTGAGCCGGATTCCGCCTCCTGCTGTGAGATCATTTTTCTTTTGGCAAAGGCGCTCGGCGTTTCAATCGACAAAGGAATCGCCGACTGCCTTTATACGGGCTGTTCAACGGATACGGGCTGTTTCCGTTATTCGAATGTCACCGAACGGACGCATAAAATTGCCGCCGAGCTGATCGCGCTCGGGGCCGACCATGCGGCGATCAACGTGAAAATGTTCGAAACGAAAAGCTTCAGCTTTATCAGGCTTCAGGCGATGGCACTTGAACAGCTTGAGATGCATTTTGACGGCAGGGTCTCCTTTTTGACGGTCACAAGAAAAATGCTTGACGAAACGGGCGCGAGAGACGACGAAATCGACGCGCTTGTTGCCCTGTCCCGTCAGATTGAGGGCGTGCAGGTCGGCGTGACGTTTAAAGAAAAGCCGGACGGTGTGTTTAAGGCTTCCGTCCGTACGCATGAGGGCATCAGCGCCGCCGATATCTGCGCGGCATTTTCGGGCGGCGGTCACGAAAGAGCGGCCGGCTGTTCGTTCAGCGTGCCGATTGCGCAAGCGAAAAGCAGAATGCTCAATGAGCTTCAAAAATATTTTTGATCGGGAGGAGTACCGTGAACGGATTCGTATGTCTTGACAAGCCGCAGGGGATCACCTCGTTTGTCGCCGCGGCAAAAGTCAGAAGAATACTCGGCGAAAAAAAGACGGGACATACGGGTACGCTTGACCCTCTTGCGACGGGTGTTTTGACGGTTGCCGTCGGTTCGGCGACGAGGTTTATCGAACTGATTCCCGACCACGATAAAGCGTATCGGGCGACCTTCCTTTTCGGAAAAAGTACGGACACGCTTGATATCACGGGCAAGGTGCTTTGTGAAAGCGCGGTTACCGTAACAAGAGAAGATGTCGAAAAAGTACTGCCCGATTTCTTAGGCGAAAGTATGCAATTGCCGCCGATGTATTCCGCTCTCAAAAAGGACGGCGTGCGCCTTTATGAATTGGCAAGACAAGGCAAGCAGGTTGAAAGGGAAAGACGGAAGATCAGAATTGACACCCTTTCTCTTGTCGGACAAAACGGCAGCGAATATACCATCGATGTTACCTGTTCAGCGGGAACGTACATACGCTCGCTGATTGCCGACATCGGCGAAAAGCTCGGCTGTCCGGCGGTGATGACCGCCCTTACAAGAACAAAGGCGAACGGAATTCCGCTTGAAAACTGTCTGACGCTTGAAGAACTGGAAAGGTTCAGGAATGAGGACAGGCTCGAAGAAGCCGTGCTTCCCGCGGACGAGCTTCTTTCCTATCCGTCGGTTTTCGTGACAAAGCCGCAGGCGATACGTTTTTCCAACGGCGGAGAGCTGGATTTAGACAGAATGAAGTGCGATAAGACGGACGGTTTCCGGCTTGTCTATTCCCCTGAAAAAGTTTTTCTCGGCGTAGGCGAAATCCGGAGTGAAATCGGCGCGATGACGGTGAAAAAAGTCATTCCCGGATATAACGGATAAAACCAATAGAAATTTTCAAATACAAAAGGAGGGTGGGAATTTGCCGGATTTTGAAAATGCAGCAATCGAAAAAGAAACGGTTGTTGCACTCGGAAATTTTGACGGACTTCATGTCGGTCATCAAAAGGTGCTCGGGAAAGCAATCGAACTTTCAAAAACAAAAGGCTACCTTCCCGTTGCCCTGCTGTTTGACGAGCACCCGAGAAAATACACGCTCGGAAAAAGACCGCCGATTTTAATGACGGACGAAATGCGGGACAAAAAGCTTTGTGAAATGGGCTTTACGGTTGTGAAAATGTGTTTTTCTAAATGGCGTGATTTTACACCGGACGAGTTTCTTTCACGGATCCATGAAAAGCTTCATGTCAAAGCGATTTGCTGCGGATTTAATTATCACTACGGAAAAAACGGCTCGGGCGATATCCAAACGCTTGAAAACGGATGCCGGGAACGCGGAATGGATTTATTCTGGCTTCCGGCGGCGTTTTATGACGGTGCGCCGGTGAGTGCAACAAGAATCCGGAAAGAGATTGAAAACGGGAACATGAAAGCGGCGAACGCGATGCTCGGAAGACCGTTTTCCTACGAACTGACGGTTGTCGAGGGCGACAAAAGAGGCCGTGTGCTCGGCTTCCCGACGATCAATCAGATTTTTCCCGATGGCTTTGCCGTGCCGAAGTTCGGCGTTTATGCGTCCAAGGTATGTATGGACTCAGAATGGTATCCGTCGGTTACCAATATCGGAATCCGTCCGACTATTGAAACGGACGAATTGAGAAGTGAAACGCATATCATCGGTTTTTCCGGGGACCTTTACGGAAAAAAGGTTGAAGTTTTTCTTCTTGAGCATACAAGACCCGAAAAGAAATTTGAAGGACTCAGTCAGCTTGCCGAAACGATTGCAAACGATACCGGAACGGCAAGAAGAATTTATCTTGAAAGTGAAGGAACTTATTCATGAATCAGCTTGATGTGAAAGCCGTGTTTTTTGATTTTGACGATACACTGCAAAGCCGGAAAGGCGCTTACAGGCTTTACTGTGAGGACTTTCTGACGAAGTATTTTCCCGGTATTTCAAAAGAAGAACGGGAAAAAAAGCTTGACGAAATGGAAGAACACGTTGACGGCGGCTATAAGGACAGAGAGGTCTATTTCCCCGAAATGATTGCGCTCTGGCATTGGGACAATCATCCGCCGCTTGAGGAATTGTACGATTCGTTCAACAACGATTTCGGCAAGCACGTCGTTTTGCTTGACGGTGCGGTTGACGTTTTAAAGAAGCTGAAAGAAAAGGGCTATATCCTCGGCGCTGTAACGAACGGCGTTTCGTCGCTTCAGAATACAAAGCTTGATACGGCAGGAATCAGAGAGCTTTTCGATGTGGTTGTCGTCTCGGGCGACATCGGAATTTATAAGCCCGACCGAAGAATTTTTGACGAAGCGGCAAGACGCGCCGGCGTCGAAAACGAAAAGGTGCTTTTTGTCGGCGACCACCCGGTCAACGACATCAAAGGGGCTCTCGGCGCCGGTATGAAAGCGATCCGGATGAATTACGGAGATTTTAAAGGCAAAGGACTCGGAGAAAAAGGAGTCGTTGCCGAAATAGTGGACATCAGACAGGTACTTGATTACGTTTGATTCAATCAAGGGAGGAACAGAAAATGTTTTGCGGTAAATGCGGCCATGAGTTTTCTGACGAATTGGACAATTGTCCGTTTTGTTTTGAATCGGCCAAAAAAGAGAAGAAGAAATTTGTTGTCAATTTTTCGGACGAAGAAGCGTTCGGCGGAACCGACAGCATTTTTTCCTTTGAACGGCAGCAGGAATACTCAAAAAGCTTTTCAGAACACGAAAACAACATCTTTTCGGAAAAAGCCGAAAGCTTTGCTGCGCCGGAAACGGCACAGGAGCCAAAACGCTTTTTCGACGATGAGAATATAAACAGTAATGTTGCCTCAGTTCCCGAAAGCGAACCGATCAAGGTTCAAAAGGCGGAAAAGAATGATAAACCGGCCGAAAAGCCGATTCGCCGCGAAGGAACAAAGGCGGCTGATATTTCCGGAAAGAAAAACCCTTCGAAAAAGACGGTTCAATCGGCTTCCGGAAAGACCAATCCGAAATCGGCGAAAGCCTTTATGACTGTGAAGATTATGATTGCGGTCTGTGTTTTACTTACGGTCGGGCTTACGGCTGTCGGGGCGGCAACGCCGATTTTCAAAAACAGCGCCGGTGTCGGAAAAACGGTTGCTTTGTCGGGGCTTTCCAAGGAAGCGGCGGCAAGCTTCGAAGAAATTGCGCCCGCTTTTTCGGTATTTTTTGAGGACGGCTATGACAGCAGCAAGGTCACTTTTGACAATGTTGTGTCTTATCTTGTGCCGGACAGTGACAACGGAATTTACTCTGCCTTGTTCCCGAAAAGGCAAGCGTATGAAAACCAGGTTGATCCGCTTGAACGGTTTTCGCGGGGGGACGCTTATTCTTATATAAGCGTTGACAGCGAGGAGATCAGTACTGCGGCGGGTCTTTTGGAAATTACGGCGTATGACGACATCAATACAAGCTTTTGCTATTGCTGCAACGGTAAGTATTATTTCGCTCCCTCGGATCAGTATTCCGATGTAAACGCAGAAACAGAAAAAATGCAGGTCAAAGTGACCTCCTCAAAGCTGACAAACGAGGGGAAATATTATATCGAATGCGAGCTTTATCCCGAAGATGCGCAAAAAGACGAAAAGGGAAACTTCTCGACGGAACCCGAGTCGAATGTATACTTCCTTGCCGATTGTGAAGAGACGGGAGAAGGCTTCGACTGGGCTGTCAGCAAGATCAGCAGTACACCGTTGTACGGACAGACGGGTGCCGCCGCACAGGATGAAACCGACGCCCTGCCGTATGAAATGAGAACAAAAACGTTTGAAGCGGTAACCTCTTCGGGAAAGACCTATGCTGAGTATATCATCGAATATCCGTTTTTCTCGGGCGACGGTGTTACTCAGACCACGGTGAACACATTGTATAATGAGCTGGTTTCTTCCTACCAGAAAAAGGCCGACAATGCGGACAGACTTTACAATAAATATGTAAAAAGCGGAGCCGACATCAGTCAATTGCCGCTGAAAGTCCATATTGTTTCGACGGTTACCTTCAACGAAAAAGGATATCTTTCACTTCTTGAAAGAACGACCGAAAACGATCCGACGGTTTCAACCGGAGAGACCACCACCGAACAGACCACCTATTCCTATTACACGACGCAGACCGAAACCGAAGCACTGACACAACAGGCAGAGCTTCCGGATACCACCTATGAGGGCTATACGTTTGACGTAGAAAGCGGAGACTTTATTCAAAAGGACGATATCCTCGGCAAGGATTATCAGGCAGTGCAAAAGCTTCTTTTCGAGGTTTATCAGGGCGGAGAAAAAGAAGAGCCGATCGAGGAGACGACAACACAGTCCTATTATTCTTACGGCTATGAACAGCCGACATACGAAAACGAATCCGCCGACACAGAAGGCATCGGTCAAAAAATTTATTCGTGTGCGTGGGTTCTTATGCCTGAGGGCGTCGGCTTCTGTTATCAGCCGGAAAACGGCGGACTTGAAACCGTTGTTCTCGGATACGACAAACTTGACAGTAACAGTCTGTTTTAAGAAAACAGGGAAGTGATGAAAAATGGCGGCAGAGAAAAGCTTGTTAAAAGGAAAATTTGAAAAACTCGACGCAAACACCTATGCGTTAAAATATGAGAACGACTATGCGCTTGACAAAGTCCTCAGTCAGGGCGTCAAAAACATTGCCGAGCTTGCCGTTCTTCTTCAAAAGCATTTTCACACGCAGAAGAGTGAACTGAAAATGCATGGCGGCGGCTTTGCCTGTACCACATTTAATGCGTTCACAAAGGACGGTCAGCACATTCTTGCAAGAAATTTTGACTATAAGGACGCACCGTCGATCGTCGTCTGGACAGCACCGAAAAACGGCTACAAAAGCGTCGCCGTGACCGACACCAATGTGCTTCTTTACGGCGACAAATTGGGTGATAAGAAAAACAGAAACCGAATTTTGCTTGCTCCCTATGCCTGTATGGACGGTATCAACGAAAAAGGGCTTGCCATCGCCGTACTCGAAATCAAGACCAAAGCAACGCATCAGAGAACGGGTAAAAAGAATCTGACGACCACCGTCATGATACGAGCCGTGCTGGATAAATGCGCCACGGTTGACGAAGCGATTGAAATGTTCCGCAAGTACGATATGAACGACTCGCTGTTTTGCAATTATCATTATCAGATTGCGGACGCAAGCGGAAAAAGCGTTGTTATCGAATATGTCAACAATGAAATGCGCCTGATTGAGCCGAAAGATAAGACACAATATGTCATGAACTTTTATTTAAGTCCCGACGGCGACAACAAAAAAGGCTTCGGCTATACCCGTGAAAAATGGGTGCAAGAGGCTTTCTCGTCCTGCGGCGGAACGGTAATGGAGGAACAGGAGGCGATGAAGCTTCTTGAAAAATGCCGTCTTGACTATAAGCACAAACGAGGCTATCAGATCACGAGCCTTTGGAGCGCCGTGTACAACTGTAACGAAAGAACGATGCTTTTAAGTACCCGAATGAACTACGGTAAGCAGTATCGCTTCGGTGTGGATCCTGAAATATAACAACAGGGTAGTGCGGTCATGTGAACTGCACTGCCCTGTTATTTACCGTTTTTTCACCGCAAGTACATACCCGACACCCTTCGGCGCCGTGATTTTGTGCTGCGGATTTTTTTGGTTATAGCTTTCGCAAAAAGCTTTCGTTGCCGACTTTTCATCATGATGTTCATAAATCAGAAATCCGCAGTCGGCAAGCAAAGACTCGATTTCGCGGTAGGTGTATTTCGCTTTCATTTTTTCGTTTGCCCCCTCGGCAAGCGTGCGTGTCCGTTCGCTTTCGTCTCCGTTTTCCGTCATCGGATAATCAAACACAATTGCCGAGCCTTCGCACCAGAGTGCAGAAATTTCGCCGATCAGCTTTTTGAAGTCGCTCTTGTCAAGGTAGTAGCTGAACCCGAGCAAGCTTCCGAACGAGAGTTTTTCTTGATCAAATCCTCCGTCTACAAGAAGCCCGGGCAGATTGTCCTTTGACAAATCGCATCGGATATATGCGGTATCACATTTGTTTTTAAGCCCGGCTTTTTCAATCCTCCTGAGCTTATCGTCAAGCATATCCGGCAAATCAAGCTCAAACATCTTCAGAGATTCATGTGCTGTTCGCAGCGCAAAGGTATCGTATCCGCTTGCAAAGGATACAACCTGCTGTGTGCCGAGCATCACGGCGTTATCAAGCATTTTTTCGGCAAAGGCGCTTCGGATCAGTACGGGAGCGGAAAGCTGACGGTCAACAATAAACCGCAAAGCTTCCTGCTTTGTTCCCGCAAAGCCCGGCGCAAAAAACGAAACGCCCGATGACAGATTTTCGCTGATGTTTTCGTACTCCTCTTTCAAAAGAAGCTCTTGTGCGTATTCATCTTTGAAAATATGTTCGCTGTTGTTTTGAAAATGATAAGCCCTTAAATAAAGGCTCATCAAGGCTGTCATGTTGTTCATGAGAAATCCCTCCCAAAAAGTGTTTACATACTTAATACACCAAAAGAGGGCGGAATACAAGACTTGATTTTTTTCGCAAAATGTGGTAATATAAGACCGTCGAAGAGAGAAATTTCTTCGATTTTTTATATATTTTCCGTAAGCCATTTTTTAACAATTGTAAAATCGTCTTTTTCCATAAACGGATGCTCGCTGTTTTCGCTGACGGTGAGAACGGCTCTGAATTTATCGCAAAAGGCTTGTAAAGATGAAAGCGGCTGCAGGTTATCCTTTCCGCCGTACAGGATAACCGTCGGGAACGGCCAGCGTTCAACCGGGTTTTCCAGGATATACCGATAGTAGTCCCAGCGTAGTGTATCAATCTGAGTCGGGATTTCTTTTTTCTCCCGAAGCTCCTGCTCACTGACACCCGACCAAAGCATCATGTGGGTCACAAGCCACTTCATGTCAACAATCGGCGATTGAAACAGGCATTTTTCAAGTTTTCTGTCGGCGTAGGCGTTGAGTGAGAAATATGCGCCGAGACTGCACGCAAAAAGCGATACGCTGTTCCACCGGGAGAACGCATAATCGGCAATTGTGTCAAGGTCGTGTACGCCGTTCCACACGTCACAGCGTGTGCTTTCCCCTACTCTTTCGCCGTGTTCGGGTAAATCAAAGCTTAAAGTCTGATACCCCTTGCTTTCGGCAATTTCGGCGAATTGTTCGGCGTATTCCTTACGGCTTTGCTTGCCGTGGACGTGGATATAGATTTTTTCTTTCGGCTCTCCCCAAAGAATGCAGGGGATATTGCCGAGTCTGAAGTGTTTGGTTTGCATTTTTTGTATTGTCCTTTCCGTGAATGTCGGCGCTTCATGTTACTTATATGCCGAAGTGAATGATAAATTTATTTTGGCTTTGCGCCTGACGCAGTAAATTACAAAATTCGGATAGTCC
>JBJFHV010000231.1:0-2341 GCA_051894015.1 Acutalibacteraceae bacterium
CGAGCTTTCTCTTAAATACATATCGTCTGATCCGTCAACGGCGACGATCGTAAACGACACCTCCATCAAATTTTTAAAAGCCGGTACGGTCGAGATTACAGCATACGATCCGCTCGGAAATTATCAGGTAATTCGATATAAAGTTATAGACAACGCTTCGGATTACAGCATCCAAAACGTCAAGGCAGACAAAGATGACAGCGGCAATCTCGTCGTAAGCTTTGACAAGAATACGAAGCACAGCTACTATGAAGTTTACCTTACCGATTCAGACAATAAGCTCATCAAATCCACGACGGTCAGCCAGAACTCGGCTGTTTTTAAAAACATCAACGTCAGCCAAAGCATAAAAGTTTATGTCAGAGGGCTTTATAAAAGCGGAAATTCCAGAAGATATTCTGCCTTTTCCGATCCCGTCGCGATCGTGATCAAGCCTGCCGTACCAACCGGACTGAACGCATCTCAATACGGCTATCACGCGGTTAAGGTTTCCTGGAATAAAGTAAGCGGCGCAGCAGGGTATGAGATCTATACGCGCGACAGCAACGGAAAATATAATCTTCTCGGTTCGGTTTCGGGAACGGAAAACGTTTATCTTGACAAAAGCCGCAGTCTGATTGACGGCGCTTCCTACTGTATCAGAGCCTATATGAATTCACCCTCCGGCACAAAGGTCTATTCGGATTACTCCGCTTGCGTGTCATTTGCCCCGGTTAACATAACAGTCAAAGCTGTAAGCGGACTGAAGCAAAAGCAAACAACACCCAACGGGTATACTTTATATTGGAACGAAGTAAACGATGCTGACGGCTATGAGATTTATCACTACAATACCGCAAAGAAAAGCTATGAAAAAATTGCCTCACCGACTAAACCTGAGTACACAATCAGCAATCTTGCTCCCTCAGGCACGGCAAAGTATAAGGTCCGCGCTGTTGTCAAAGCCTTTTCCGCAAGCTACTATTCCGCTTTTTCGGCTCCTCTTGACGCTGAAACTGCGCCGGATACGATAGCAAAAGTGTCACAGGCTTCCACAACAACGACATCGTATAAGCTTCAGTGGAGTGCCGTCAAAAACGCCGACGGATACAGAATTTACCGTTACGACAGCGGAAAAAAAGAGTATATAAAATTGGCGGACACCAAAAACACCTATTATCTTGTTTCTTCTCTTAAAGCAAGTCAGAAAAATAATTATAAAGTAAGAGCCTATACCAAAACAGCAAGCGGAACCGTGTTCGGAAATATGGTTTCATATGCGGCTTCGACCTGCCCCTCCGCCGTTTCTTCGTTCGGACAAAAATCAACAACTGCGTCCGGCTATACGCTCAGCTGGAGCAAAGTTACAAACGCCACAGGTTACCGCATCTACAAATACGACAGCAAAAAGAAGACTTATGTCAAGCTTGCGGACACGAACAGCACGTATTACAAGGTTTCATCACTGAAAGCCGGACAGAAAAACAACTACAAAGTCCGAGCCTACACCAAAACACCAAGCGGTTCCGTGTTCGGCGATTCTGTTTCCTATGCGGCTTCCACCTGCCCTGCCGCTGTTTCTGCAATCTGGCAGCAGGCCATTTCAACCACCGGCTACACGCTTAATTGGAACAAATCGGCCAATGCAACCGGTTACCGTATTTACCGATATGACAGCAAGCAAAAGAAATATGTCGTATTGAAAAACACAACCGCCAACTCCATTAAAATAACCGGTAAAAAATCCGGTCAGACCGACACATACAAAATTAAAGCGTATACCAAGACCGCAAGCGGGTATATTTTCTCTTCATCAAGCCCTGCCTTTAAGGTCAAGACAAAATAAACAGTCGATTTTGCGTCGATAATTCTGTTTTTTTGTTGACACATGAGCATATTACTGATAAGATAAAGTATTGAAACTATTGAAAGGCGATGTTAAATCTTGGAAAAAGGAAAATTCTATATTACCACGGCGATTGCCTATACATCGAGAAAACCCCATATCGGAAACAGCTATGAAATCGTTCTCACCGATGCAATTGCCCGCTATAAAAGACTTCAGGGCTATGATGTTTTCTTCCTGACCGGAACGGACGAGCACGGTCAGAAAATCGAAGAATATGCCAAGCAGGCCGGCGTGACGCCGAAACAGTATGTTGACAAGGTTGCAGGCGAAATCAAAGGAATCTGCGACACGCTGAACACAACTTATGACAAATTCATCCGAACCACCGACGACTACCACGAAAAGACGGTTCAGAAGATTTTCAAAAAGCTGTATGATCAGGGCGACATCTATAAAAGTGAATACGAAGGCCTTTACTGCACACCCTGTGAGTCCTTCTGGACGGAATCGCAG
>JBJFHV010000232.1:0-2340 GCA_051894015.1 Acutalibacteraceae bacterium
AGCACAAAACGATCCCTTGCGCTTGCTAAGGTCGGTTATGACCTGATGGACAGAAAGCGTAATATTCTTGTCCGTGAGATGATGCAGATGATTGATTCGGCAAAAAAGGTTCAGTCTGATATCGGCGTTGTCTATGAAAAAGCATATGCCGCACTGAAACGGGCAAATCTTACATTAGGCGACTGTGACCGTTTTGCAAGAGCCGTACCGGTTGATGATGACCTTGAAATTGATTACCGAAGCGTTATGGGTGTTGAAATTCCGACGGTCAAAATCTGTCCGACCGCCTGCGACGTCCGGAATTTCGGCTTTGAGGGCACGAACTCCGATTTTGATGAGGCGTGTCTGCTGTTTCGTCAGGTAAAGGTCTTAACCGCGCAGCTTGCCGAAATCGAAAACAGTGTCTGCCGTCTGGCGGACGCGGTCGAAAAGACGCAGAAAAGAAGCAATGCACTGAACAATATCATGATCCCCCGTCTTGAATCTACGGTTAAGTTCATTACGCAGGCACTTGACGAAAAGGAAAGAGAAGAGTTCTCACGTCTTAAGGTTATCAAAAGCTTTAAAGAACAATAAACGACGAAAAAGCCGCATGAGAGGGACTTCCTGCGGCCTTTTTTCATTTGAAAAAGCCTATATTATCTGAATAAAATACGGTTACGATTTTTTAACTTTACAAACAGGAAAAGATATGCTATAATATTTCAAACAGTAAAAACCGAAAAGGAGTATTTTTATGAAAAACAATTTTAAACGTCTTGCGGCAATCGCCTGTGTTCTTTGTCTGGTGGTAACCATGTTTGCTGCTTGCTCGGCATCACCTCAAAAGAAGCTTGTCGGCACATGGAAGGATTCTACCGGCATTACCGGATATACATTTAATGACAACAATGTCTGCAAAGTATTTTTGGCGACATCGAAGCTTGGTGTTGACGGCAGCTACACGGTTGATAAGCGCGACGACGGAAACTATTACATAACCATCAAGTATTCTGTTCCCATTGCCGGCGATATCACCACACAATATATGTTCTCTGTTGAAGGTGATACTTTGACCCTTACGACTCTTGATGAATCACCGATTCAGACTACATTAATCAGACAGTCTGATACGGCTCAGACAGCCGCGGACACAAATAATCAGACAGCAGCATCTTCTGCATCTTAAGTTCTGAAAACCGCAACACGGAGCTGCTATGCAGGCAGCTCCTATTTTTGATTTTACTTATGAAAGGTGCGTGTTATTGTGAGTAAAAGTACGAAAATAATGGTTTCTGTTATCAGCGCCGTTGTTGCAGTGTGTATTGTGATTACGACCGTCGTCAGCGTCAGCAAAAATAAGAACAACAGTCCTGCTGATGCAACAACTGTTTCTTCAACCGTTTCGGGTCAGACTGATGTCAGCGAAACTTCCGCTCAAGCGGCTTCGACAACGGAAAATGCCGCCGATCTCCTTAAATCCCAGATTATCGGCAAATGGATGGACAGTGCAGGCATGAGCGGCTATGAGTTTTTTGAAAACGGCAGTGCGAATGTGACCTATGTCAATCTGACTGTTCCGGTTATCAATATGCCGATCAACGGAACCGCCAAAGGAAGCTATACCTTAGACGGAGATACGCTTACGGTTGAGTTTTCAATTTATAAAAAGACGATTACGGATAAGTTTACCGCTTCAGTTGAGAATAATACCCTGACACTTGTTAACAAAGATGACGGCGAAAAGTCAACCTATCAGCGCCAGACCGAAGAACCGGCTAGTACGGATTCGTCCGGCATCACGCTTCCGGCCGAAGAAACCGACAGCATTTTCGGTGCATGGACGGACAGCGGGAAAACCAAAAAGCTGCTTTTCCGCGAGGACGGCACCATGAAGGTTACAACAAATTCAGCCGAGTATGACGGTGTATTTCTTATCGAGGACGACGACATAACAATCCAATACGCTGTCGGAAACGGGACCTTAACCGAGGAATATACTTTTAAGATTTCCGGTAATTCCATGAGCTTCAAGGATGATAAGGGACAGACGATTTTGTTCGTGCGTGACAGCGGTCAATCCTCGTCCGACCTCGGTCTTGTCGGCAAATGGATGGATTCAAGCGATATGAGCGGCTACACGTTCAAAGCCGACGGAACGGTTGAAATCACCTATGTCAACTTTACCGTACCGGTTATCAATATGCCGATCAACGGTAAATTCGGCGGAACATACGCTGTTGACGGGGACAGAATCACGATAAGAAGTTCCATTTATTCAAGGACAGTAACGAATGAATATACATTCAAGATTAACGGAAACAATCTTACACTGACGTCGGTAGAAGACGGTGCCGTCCA
>JBJFHV010000233.1:0-11439 GCA_051894015.1 Acutalibacteraceae bacterium
TCATGTTTTCGTATCCTCCTGTCGCTTCAGCCTGAACGGCCGTTATATATAAAAAGAGAACAGAATATCCACACCGCAAAAAGAGTATACCTACCTAAGATGCGGTACCCAAGGGATTGCTCCGTTCTCACTTCTCCACAGATTCATCTCGCAGGAAACTGCAAAAATTATTCAATTCAAGCGTCTTTAGGCACCTCTAAAAGCTAAAGGCGTTTGGCATAGTGCACAAATGATGTCGGATTTTAGGCAAAAATCCGCAGGAATACTTGATGTATTTCAAGGATTTTTAACGACAAAGACGGCATTAATTGTGCATTATGACGAATGCCGGGACGTTTTTAGAGGTTGCCTTTATTTTACTTGAATTTGTGACTTTTGTCAATCATTATATTGCTTATTTTATAAAATTTATCTTTTTTTTACCAATTTTGATCCGGCTGACGAGGCCCGACAAAAAATTGACGAAAAAATCAATAATGTTCCGGCTTTCTCTTGACCTTGCGTTTGAGATATTGTATTATATAAAATAACCAATTATGCTATCTTCATCTTTTCTTATATACCAAATTATCATACAGGAGGTCTGCACCATGGAAAGCGTATTTTCAGGAGAGATTTTAAATATTACGCCTTTTAAAAAGGGGTTTGTTTTTGCGGCAAAGGGAGAAACCGCCGACGGTCGTCTTGTTGCCAATTTTTACGGCTATGACGCCGTCAACGACAAGTTCACGCACATCAAAAAGTCCGTTTTTCTCAAGATCAAATTCGGCTTTGAATACGAAGAAATCGCCGAACAGCTCGGCGACTATGTTTCGTGTGACGTCGGTTTTTTAAGTGACAACAAAATTATGGCGATTTTCCCGAACGGCGAATATAACATCTTCAATTCCGACGGTTCCCTGAACGTTTCGTCCCAGCTCACCTATCACGGAAACAGCGTCTGTGACATTGCCGTGGACGGTCAGTACACCTGGTGCGCCGTGCCCGACGAAAACGCCATTATCAAGTATTCACCCAGAGAGGGACGTATTCTTCTTCGTATCGGCGGCGGAGAGACAACCGCTTTTGAAAAGCCCTGCGCCGTCACGCTGATGGGTAGTACCCTTTACATCTGCAACCAGGCGTCAAGAAAGATCCGCACCCTCAACATTCAGACCAATTCCGTCCGCGATTACCGCGTCTTCACCGAAAAGGTTTATAAGTATATCAATGTCTTGGGACGTGAGTTTGTCTGGCTCAAGTCCGGTCTTTATGTTCTTGACTGATATTCCGTGAAAGGCGGTAACACAACGACTATGATTTGCAGAAACTGCAGTGCGGTCATTCCCGACGACAGCGAACAGTGTCCCTCCTGCGGACGTGATCCGGCGAAGCGGGGACGAAGCCGAAAGACGACAGTCATCATACTGTTGCTTTCACTTGTCATCTTTTCAAGCTGTGTCTCGATTGCCGTCAAAATTAACCGAACCCCCGCCGAACCGACATCGGCATCTTCAGCCTCCGCTGCATCGGAAAGTACGGCATTCTTCGTTTTGAAAACCACGATAACTCAGACGGATACAACCGTTCCGACCACCGCAAGCACCAAAGTAACGGAAAGCACCGCCGAAAAAGAGACGAAAAGTTTCAAAAATTTTGAAGTGGAAACGTTTGCCGTAAACGGCACGGCTGACATCGGCAAAACCGAAAGAGCACGCATCAAAGCCGACAAAGCGGACTTTCAGAAAAACGGCGAGGATTATATTGAGACAATCTGCCGCAGCATCATCAGCAAAAACAGCTATGCGTGGCTGACGGTTGATTTCGGAGACTCAACAGGCATTGTCTTTCTGGCCGACAACACCGGCGGCGCCGACTACGGAAAAATTGACGAAAACGGTCTGATCCGTGAACTTTACGGAAGCTTTATTATCAGCCGTCAGGCCGATTATTCCTATTATCCGGTTCTTCTGTCAACGACTGCCGAGCCGACGCAAACGACCGGATCTGAACAGACGGAAAGTCAAAAGCAGACAACCGAAACCACGGAAAACGCGCCGAGCACAGCGGCTTCTTCCACGGCCGCCGAAACAAAAACAACAAAAGAACCCAAAACGGTCACCGAAACAAAGCCGACAGAGAGCAAAACCTCTGAGCCGAAAACGACGACCGAAATGGCTGCGGCAAAGGCTGCACCGTCAGACAGCGTTTCCGATTCGACCGTATACATCACCGCCACCGGTTCAAAGTTCCACCGCGACGGCTGTGCCTCTTTAAATAAGTCCAAAATCAAAATCGACCGGGACAAAGCCATCAGCGAGGGGTACGAGCCCTGCAAACGCTGTAAACCGTAAGCAACCGCAAAAAAGGTCCCGGAATTCGTCATAATACCCGACGTCTTGAATAGCAAAAAAACTCTCAGGTTCACTTTTTCGACCTGAGAGTTTTTCGTTTTTGGTTTTTTTATGCCGCGTTGTCGTTGCGGACGTCGCGGTTGTCGCTTGAAGAAGCAGACACCCGATCCGAAAAAAGCAACGAAATGCACCATATGGCGGCAAGGGCAATAATCGTATAAACGATTCTGCTGCCGATTGAAGCCTGACCGCCGAAAATCCAGGCGACAAGATCAAAACGGAAAAGACCCAGCAGACCCCAGTTTAAGCCGCCGATGATTGTCAATACAAGAGAAATTTTATCAAGCATCTTATTTCAACTCCTTTTGTTCATAGTATTGCGCTGAAATAAGTGGTTTATACATCAAAATTTACAAGCCATGATTTTTCCGCCCGGTGTCAGGCAAATGGAATCAAAACCGTTTTTTTCATAAAACTTAATTGCCGCCGTATTCGACGCTCCGCACGAGAGCATCAGCGAATCAACGCCGTTTTCTTTCAAATGCGCCTTGAGCGCGTTCATCAGTCTGGTACCGACTCCCTTTCGGCGACAAGCGGCCGTCAAGTCGATATGAAGATGGGCCGGATATTTGCGGCTGAATGACTTGTGCGTCAAAATTTCCGTCATTGCCATAATATAGTATTTGAAACCGAGCTTTTTGATTTCGGGAAGATAAAGACCATTGAAGATCTTCAGATATTCATCAAAATCCTTTGCGCAAAGCAGATAGCCGATGATCGTTCCGTTTTCGTCCTCGGCAACAAAACAGCAGTCCGGCTCGACCTCGGTATAATAATCATTATACATCAGAAGAATAAATTCTTTCATTCCTTTTTTTTCAAGCGGAAACGATGATGTTTCAAGACACACCTGTCTGACCGCTTCCTTGTCTTCAGGCTTAAACTGCCTGACTGTAATCGTTTCTTCCATTTTCTTCGTTTGCCGTTTCCGGCTTCTCCTTTCCGAAAATTACCAAAGCTCCTTGCAGGAGGTCGATACGCCGTGTGCGCCGTTTTCAATTGCCAGCTGAACATATTTCTTTTCGCTGACAAGTCCGCCGACGATGATCGGCACTTCAATCAGCGTGCTCAGCCGTTTTGTGATGTCCGGCATGATACCGGGCATAATCTCAACTGCGTCGGGTCTGATCGCCTGCGAAGTTTTTACGGTTGTATCAATCGAAAGCGAATCGATGATAAATAATCTTTGCACCGTCAGAAGACCGAGATCTTTTGCCACCTTCAGCTGGTTGTTCTTCGTAGAGATGATACCGTCGGGCTTCATCTTTTCATAAATGTATTTAAGAGCCGTGGCATCTCTTGAAAAGCCGTCGATCAGATCAACGTGAATGAAGATCATTTTTCCTCGGCTTTTGACCTTCTGAACGATCTGTTCGAGATTAAAAATATTTCCGCTTAACAGAAAAATAATCTCACATTCCGAGTCAAGCGCACAGTCAAGTTTATCCAAGTCCTTAACGGCGGCAATCACAGGATTTGTTTTCAGCTTTTTTACGAATGTCTCCTTCATCATAAATCCTTCCTTTTCTCAATTAATCTTTTCCGATCGCTCTTTCAATGTGTCCTCTGATTTCTTCAACGCCGTCGCCTTTTACGGCGGAAAACGGAATCACGCTGATATTTCCGTACTTCGTCAGAATACCGCAGATCGACATCAGCTGATTCATTCTTTCGGTTTTATTCAGCTTGTCGCATTTGGTCAGCGCGACGATAAACGGGATTTCGTTCGCCTTTAAAAACTCAATCATTTCGATGTCCTGCTTCGTCGGGTCGTGCCGCATATCAATAAGCTGAACCACGAGCCGTATATCACGGCCTGAGCCGAAATACGCTTCCATCAGCTTCGCCCACCGTATTTTTTCGTCTCTTGACACCTTGGCATAGCCGTAACCGGGAAGATCAACAAACCGGCACTCATCGAGCCGGAACATATTCACCGTGACCGTCTTTCCGGGCATGGAGCTGACCCTTGCAAGGGATTTTCGCCCGAGAAGCTTATTTAAAAGCGATGACTTTCCGACATTTGATCGGCCGGAAAAGGCAATTTCGGGAAGCGTTGACGGCTGAAGCTGATTTTCCGTCCCGTACGACGCTTCAAACTTTACCGTATCATATCTCATGCTCATACTACTCTCAGCCGTCAGCTCATCGCACCTGAGCCGTTCCCTTTCCCTAAATTTTTTCCGTCAAGGCCGCTGTTTTTCGCTTCAAGCTGAACCGAAGTACGCTTGTTCGGCTTCATTTTGACAAAGCCGGCAGTCAAGGCAAGGGAGAAAACCTCGGACAGCTTTCTGACGGGGATAAATTTGATTTTTTCTTTTACCGCGGGGTCGACTTCCCACAAATCCGCCTCGTTTTCGGCGGGAATAAGAACGGTATCCATTCCCGACTTGAACGCCGCCATGGATTTTTCTTTCAGTCCGCCGATCGGCATTACCCGACCCGTCAGGGAAATTTCTCCCGTCATGGCCACATTGTGCTTTACCGAAACACCGGTCAGCGCCGAAAGCAGTGCGGTGGAAATCGTAACACCGGCGGACGGTCCGTCTTTCGGAACGGCCCCCTGCGGGACATGAATGTGAATGTCCTTATTCTTGAACGTCTCGCTGTCGATGCCGTAGTCGGAAGCGACAGAACGGATATAGCTTAATGCGGCTTTTGCCGACTCTTTCATCACATCACCGAGCGAACCGGTCAGCTCAAGCTTTCCGCTGCCGTCCATCAGGACCGCTTCGACCTGAAGCATCTCTCCGCCGACACTCGTCCAGGCAAGACCGTTGACCACACCGACAAGATCGGACTTCGAAAGCTCGTCGGGGCGGAACTTTTCGGGTCCGAGCATCTCTTTGATATCGGGAACCGAAACCGAGGCACTCGTTTTTTCGCCTGAGGCCACCTTTACCGCCGTTTTACGGCAAAGGGCGGCGATCAGCTGTTCAAGCCGTCTGACGCCCGCTTCACGGGTATAGCTGTCAATCAGAAAGCGCAAAGCCGAATCCGAAAGTCGGAAGCTTCTTCCGTCAAGGCCGTGAAGCTCACGCTGCTTTTTGACAAGATGACGCTTGGCAATATTGATTTTTTCTTCGAGCGTATAGCTGGAAAGCTCAATGACCTCCATACGGTCGAAAAGCGGACCGGGAATCGTGGAAGCGTCATTCGCCGTGGTAATGAAAATAACCTTGCTTAAATCGACGGGAAATTCGATATAGTGATCACGAAAGCTGTTGTTCTGTTCGGGGTCAAGCGCTTCTAAAAGAGCCGACGACGGGTCGCCCTTATAGTCGTTTCCGAGCTTGTCGATTTCGTCAAGCAAAATGATCGGGTTCATGCTTTTTGCCGTTTCAAGCGCGTTGATAATCCGCCCCGGCATCGCGCCGATATAGGTCTTTCTGTGGCCTCGGATTTCCGCCTCGTCCCGAACGCCGCCCAACGACATACGGACATATTGGCGTCCCATAGCCTTGGCAACGGAGCGGACAATCGAGGTCTTTCCGACACCCGGAGGGCCGACAAGACAGATAATCTGTCCCTTCGTCTTTTCGCTCAGCGCCCTTACAGCGAGCATCTCGATAAAACGATCCTTGACCTTATCCATTCCGAAATGTTCATCGTCAAGAATCTTTCTTGCCTTCGTCAGGTCAAAATTATCCTCTGTATAGATGTTCCACGGGAGGCTAAGCGCCTCGTCAAGATAAGAACGGATGACATTTGCGTCCGGAGACGAGCCTTGAAGCTTCGAAAGGCGGCTGCACTCTTTCAATAGCTTTTTCTCTATTTCGGGATCGAGCGAAAGCGCCAGGATTTTTTCCCGGTATTTTTCGGTTTCGCTTACTGTGTCGTCGCCTTCACCGAGTTCTTCGGAAATCACCTTGATCTGTTCCCGAAGATAGTATTCATGCTGACTTTTGTCCAGTCTTTCCTGTACCTTTTGCTCAATATCTTCCTCGATCAGAGAAAGCTCCGTTTCCCGCGACAAAATAGAACAAAGCTTTTCAAGCCTTGACACGGGGCCGAGCTCTTCAAGAATCAGCTGGCGGTCACGGTAATCGTTCAAAGCGTTCATGGCGATAAAGTCGGCAAGATAATCCGGAGACTCGTTAAAAAGAACCTCAGACGCAACACCGTCGGCCTGCTTGGAGGTGGCCTGCATATACGAGTCAAAAATCTTTTTCGTCATTCTTACCGTCGCTTCGGCATAATCGGAATCGCAGGGTCTTATTTTTTTCGATTCGAGTCTCATCGCGTCAAAAATAAAATACTTCTCGCTTTCGAGAACGTTCAGAATCTTCGCCCGGCAGATACCCTCCACCACAACCCTAAGATTGTTCGAACCCGGGTTTCGGATCACCTGCTTGATTTCGGCAATCACACCGATCCGATAGAGTTCTTCCGCAGACGGGTCATCGACGGAAATATCCCGCTGTGTCACAAGAAAAATAAGCTGTTCGTTATGGACGGCTGCGTTGACCGCCGCCACCGATTTGCTTCTGCCGACCTCAAAATGAAGCCTCATTTTCGGAAACATGACCATTCCGCGTAAAGCCAGCGCCGGCAAAGCCTTATATAATAAACTGTCTGTCATATGGTTACCTCAGGTTTTTATTCAAACAAAGTACTTTTTATTATACAATAGTTCTGTTTTCAAATCAACACTTATTGATGAACAAATAAGGAATCTCTCAATAAATCAAAGTATATACTGTGATTTTTTCAGAGACTCCTTAAGCAAAAATCGCCAATTGTCATCATATACATAATACCAGGGTGATTATAATGGTACTTAAAATTAACCGATTCCATGTTTTTGTATTTCTAACCTGCCTTTTGGCAGTCCTGCTGGTTTTTGCGGTCAATGCCGAAAAGAAAGAAAAAGCCGTATCGGCGCAGGGCGTTTCGCTTCCGGTCGTCATGTATCATCATGTAACGACGAACCCGAACAGAGCCGGTAAATATGTTGTCAGACAAGAGGAACTTGCAAAAGACCTTGACTATATCCAGAGTATGGGGTATGAGACCGTCACGGTCGAGGATCTGATCGGCTATGTTGACGGAAAAAAGCAACTGCCTGATAAGGTTATCATGATAACCTTCGATGACGGTTTTGAAAGCACATACAAGCTTGCCCGGCCGCTGTTTGCCGAACGGAAAATGAAAGCCGTCGTCTCTCCGATCGGCTCTGTGACCGAAACGTATTCGGAAAACGGCGATCAGAATGTCAACTATGCCTACATGAATTGGGATCAGCTGGCCGAGATGGACAAAAGCGACGAGTTTGAGGTTCAGAATCATACCTACGATATGCATTATACCGAAAGCGGAAAGCGAAAGGGACTTTCCAAAATGAACGGCGAAAGCGACGAACAATACAAGCAAATTCTCAAAAACGATCTGGAGAAAATGCAGACGCTTCTTAAGAAAAACAGCGGCATTCATGCGACGGCGGCGGTTTATCCGTTCGGGCTTTATTCCAAACCGACGCTCGAAGTCGTCAAAGAGCTCGGCTTTCGGTGCAGTATGGTGTGCGAAGAGCGGATCAACAAAATCGAACCGGGCAATCCGGATTCCCTTTATAATCTCGGACGCTTCAACCGTCCGTCGGGGAAACCGACCGAAAGCTTTTTTGCAAGGCTTCTGGAAAGCCAATAAACCTATAAAAGAGATAAGACCGAAGCCGTGAGCATCGGTCTTTTTCTCATTTATAGCAGCCTCTGAAAACGTCCCGGCATTCGTCATAATGCCCTAACGCCGTGAGTAATTAGATTTTTCAAAGAATAAAACGGTTAAAATTTTTGCTCGGTAACCATTGTCCAGCCGTTTTTCGGATCGTCGGCCGTTTTGATATAGGCAAGCGTTCTTTCTGCGTTACGATCGGCCGAAAACTTCGAAAATGAGCTCGCCCCCGGGAAGTAAACGCTTTGAAGCGCTTTTGTGATATCCTGCCTTTCGGCGGAACCTGCTTTTTCAATAGCCTTGACAATGGCTTTATAAGCATCAAATCCCGCCGCACAGGCGGCCGACACCGTATCATCCCCGTTATTGTTGTTGTTCATCAAAGCGGTATTCGAGGCAAGCCATGTCTTGATGCCGTTTTCAAACTTTTCGTTTGCGCCCGGCTGATAATAAGAAGAAATATACACCGTCGCACCGGCCCGATCGGCGGCTTTTAAAATTACATTCGAATCCCAGCCGCTGTCTCCGATATACGTCAGTGCCGAATCAAGCTGTGCCGACTGCTCAATAATCCTTTCGGCGTATACGAGAGAAACCGGGGCAAACACCGCTTCACATTCGTTCTTTTCGGCTTTTTTCAGGCTGTCGGAAAAGTCTGTCGTCCCGGGCAGAAAGTTTTCGGTCAGAACCGTTCCGCCCAACGCTTCAAACGCCTCCCTGAAATACAGTGAAAGCCCCTGACTTGCGCTGTTTCCGAGCGTTGCGAGAACATATACCTTTTTGATTCCGAGTTGCTTTACCGTATAAGAAGCGAGTGCTTTCGCCTGATACGGGTCGGTATAACCAACACGGAAGAAGGTTTCTCCTTTTTCCGTAACAGCTTCGCTTGTACAGCCGGCAGCAACAACGGGAACCCCCGCAGCCGAAAAAACATCAGCCGCTTCGACCGAAACATCGCCGCCGTAAGAACCGATTACCGCACTGACACCCGAATCGATAAGCGCCTGCGCAATCGTCTTTGCCTTTTCGGGCGAGGACCCGTTATCGCCGTAAATCAGCTTGATTTTGACTTCCTTTTCGCCGATTTTCACCGTCGGCGAACTTTGATTGGCATACATGATGCCGAGTATTTCCTGCCTTCCCGACAGTCCGTCATCACCCGACTGCGGCTCGAACACGCCGATTTTTATCATATTTTCCTGCGGCGGCTCAGTAGTAGTTTCCCCGTTCACAGCCTGAGCCGATGTATCGTCAGCAGTGCTTTCAACGGTTTTATCCGCGCCGCGGCAGGAAGAAAACGCGAGCAGCATCAATGCCGCAAGCAAAACTGATATAGTCCTTTTCATCAAGGTTCCTCCGCTTGAAAGATAATATGGATATTATACACCCTTTTAGTTAAAACCGTCAACTTTAGACCAGCTTAAAGCCGTTTCATCAATTCAGCGTTACTAAGAGCAAACAAATCTTTCGGCCTTACATCAAACGGCGTCACACAGCCTGTCTCTCCCCGTTGACTCATGACACCGACGGCTCTTGCAAAGCTTATCAGTACGTCGGCGGTAAAAGCCGTGTTTGACGAAAGCTTCAGGGAAAACTCCCCGAGACTTTTCCCGTCACAGCGAATCACACTTCCGCCGTGGCGTTCACGGCTGTGGTCAATCAAAAAGCTTTCGTAATCAATAAAATTGACTGTCGTGTCGTAGTCCGAAAAGTATTCGGGCATATTTTTGATTTCCTCGGCGATTCTCCGGGTATCGGCACCGACCTCGGGCACGACATAACAAACTCTTTTATGCATTTCACATTCTTTCAGCGTCGGCATTTCACCCGCCCGGACGCTTTTGACAACTGAGCTTACGGGAACAGTGTACTGCACCGCATCGACAACACCCGGAATCTGCTTAATTGCGTTGGTGTGGCCCCGGCTGACGCCCTCTCCCCAAAAGGTATAATCGGCGCCGCAGGGAATCGCACAGCCGAGATACAGCCTTGCCAGAGAAAACAGTCCCGGATCCCATCCGGCGCAAATCAGCGTCAGCTTTCTTCCCTCTTTCGCCCGCTTGTCGGTATGTTCAAAATGACTTTGAATTTTGGCGTGGGTATCAAAGGAATCGACCTGATTGAAGAATTTCGCAAGAAACGGCGTCATCTTCGGCAAATCAAAGGCACTTCCCATACAATTGATCAGCACATCGACCTTAGCAGCGTGCTTTTCCGCCTCATAGAACGGATAAACCGGGGCGTTTCCTTTATAGTTGAGTTTTTCTTTTTCCCGCCGTGAAAAGACGGCATACAGCTCGTCATTTTCACTTTTTTCGATCGCTTTCACGACCGCCTTGCCGAGTCCTCCGTATCCTGCAACGGCAAATTTCATATCACTTCACCTCATAAGAATAATATCGGATTTAAAAAGATATGAAAAATTGCCGCTGAATATACCGAGGCAAATTGACAAACACAAAAATTCATGGTAAGATTCAGCAAAGAGGTGAACACCATGCAAAGCTGTTTTGTTTCGATGAACGATACGCTCAAAGCCGCACAAATGCGTCCGGCTTTTGTTTGCTGTGTTCACCGAAAAGGCTTTTGAATTGTCATATTACAAATCAGCCGTCGGTGCATTCAGGCATCGGCGGTATTTTTTATAAAGGAGGTCCGGAAGATGAAAACACCGACACTGAAAACAGAAAGACTGATTCTGCGTCCGCTTCTTGTTTCCGACGCCGAAAGCGTCTTTCTTTGGACAAGCGACGAAAGGGTTACAAAATATATGCTTTATCCGAAGCATGAAAAAATCGAAGCAACGCTGGAATGGCTCAAAAGTATTGATCACGACTCGGAAAAGGCATATGATTTCGGCTTTGTCGAAAAGGAAATCGGGCTTTTGATCGGCTCAGGCGGTCTCTATTGGGAGGACGACAATGAACAGTGGCGGATCGGATACAATCTGCGCTTTGACCGATGGGGCAAAGGCTTCGCCACCGAAGCGGCAAAGGAAATCATGCGTTTTGCCAAAGAGGAGCTTAGGGCTGAAAAAATCGGTTCCGAACACGCCGTTGACAACATCGCAAGCGGAAAAGTCCTTGAAAAATGCGGACTTCACTTTACAAAATATGGTGAATATACAAAGTTTGACGGCAGTGTCACGTTCCGGTGCAAAGAGTATGTCTGGAAGAAAGAAGAAGGCTGAGTGCCCGAGCAGTGGGCTGAGTGGTAATTTTCAGTTTATCTTGCTGATAGTCAGTCTGTGCTTTTTGGATTTAGCTTCTTCTATATCTTTACCTTTGCGCTAGTGCCGCGCGGGCACATACTTTCTGACCGAAGCGTCAGAAAGTATGCAAAGAACGCTTTTGGTACGCATTTTCTCAGCCGAGTT
>JBJFHV010000234.1:0-2335 GCA_051894015.1 Acutalibacteraceae bacterium
CTGTTGGTGTTTGTGAGGTTTCCGGTGTTGACCGAATGCGTGTTCACGGTGCATTGGAGGATGCGGGAATCCCCTGTACAGAGGCAAGGAGAAAAAAGAGCATCTCCAGCGAGGCAATCACAGGTGGAGATATTGCAGATGTTGTTATCCTTGTTCCGTACCAAGCCTATGACAAGGCATATGATATTTGTGTTGGAATAGGTGTAATTGACGAAAGTGAGGTTGCCCCACCAACAGAGGAACAGCTATCTGATATTGAAAGCAAAAAGTCAAAGGTTGACAAGGACACAGAGGAATTTATGGAGATGTCCCAAAGCAAAAGGACTTTTGTAAGGATAGTTTCTGCAATACTTCTCATACTTGTTTTTTGCGGTGTCATCTGGGGTGTTGATTACGGTTTAGAATGGATAAAAGGATTTTTCTATTAAAAGCTAAAGGAGAATGAATAATGAAAAAACTTCTCGCAATTCTGCTGGCTCTCGTGATGCTTCTCTCGTTTGCCGCCTGCAAGGGCACCGACGACACGAATACAACGACCGAAGCCGGCGCAACCACCGACGTGACGGACGAAAAGGACAACATGACCATCAGAATGTCCACCACAACCTCCGTCAACGACTCCGGCCTTCTTCCGTACCTTCTTCCTGTTTTCGAAGAAGAGACAGGCTATAAGGTTGAAGTGCAGTCCGCCGGAACGGGTGCCGCCATTCAGAAGGCTGTTGACGGCAACGCCGACCTGATTCTTGTTCACGCAAAAGCTTCCGAGGAAACCTTCATCAGTGACGGCTACGGCGTGGAAAGAATTCCGTTCATGTATAACTATTTTGTCGTTGTCGGTCCGAAGGACGACCCTGCCGGTATCAAGGACAGTGAAAGCGCCGCCGATGCTTTCAAGAAGATTGCCGACGCCAAGGCGAAGTTCGTTTCCCGCGGTGACGAAAGCGGTACACACAAGGCAGAGCTGAAAATCTGGGGCGAAACCGTTCCCGATTCCGAAAAGGACACCTGGTATATAAGCGCCGGTCAGGGCATGGGTGCCTGCCTTACCATGGCAAGCGAACAGGGAGCTTACTGCCTTACCGACAAGGCGACCTTCCTTTCTATGCAGGACAAGCTTGATCTTGACATTCTTCTTGCCGAAAGCGAGGACATGAAGAACACCTATTCCCTCATTGAATGCAACAGTGAAAAGCTTGACGGCATCAACACGAAGGGTGCCAAGGCTCTGATCGAGTGGATGACGGGCGAAGAAGCAAGCAAGCTGATCGCCGAATACGGCAACGAGCAGTACGGTCAGCCGCTTTTCTTCCTGATTGAAAAGTAAAATTGAAAGAGCTTACTGAGGCCTTTGAAACGCTTCGCAGTATGGACAAAGAGCTGCTACAGATTATTGCCGTAACACTTCGTATGTCCTTTTTCAGCACGCTGATCTCATGCATGATCGGGTTGCCGCTCGGCGTGCTGATTGAAAGCGGACGCTTCAAGGGCAGAGGACTGATCAAAAAAGGCTTGCATACATTAATGGGTCTGCCTCCTGTGGTGGCAGGCCTGATTGTGTATATGCTTTTCACAAAATACGGTCCGTTCGGGCGGTTGGGACTTCTTTTCACGGTTGAAGTCATGGTGATTGCACAGTGTATGCTGATTATTCCGATTGTGTCGAGCCTGACGTGCTCCGTAGTGTCAACGAATCTGAACCCTGTTTTGCACGCCGCAAAGGGGCTGGGGCTTTCGAAGGAAAAAACACTGCGGCTTCTTTTGAATGAGAACAGGTATGCACTTGTCAGCGTCGTGCTGACCGCCTTTTCAAGGTCGATTGCCGAGGTCGGCGCCGTCAGCCTTGTCGGCGGCAACATTCAGTGGAAAACACGGGTCATGACAACGGCGATTATGCTTGAAACCAACAAGGGTAACTTCAGCTTTGCGCTGGCGCTCGGATGTGTGCTTTTATTGATTTCACTGATCGTCAATATTCTTGCCGGGGTCTTTTCAAAAGACGGAAAAACCGAAAACTGAACGGAGGACGGAAAATGCCGGGTATATCCGATATTAAAAAAAGCTACGGCGAAAAAACCGTGCTTTCGATTGACACGCTGACAATTCAAAAAGGCGAAACGCTTGCCGTAACCGGTCCGAACGGCAGCGGAAAAAGCACGCTTTTAAAAATCCTTGCCGGACTTACAAAAGCCGACAGCGGCACGGCGGACGGTTTCGGAAAAATACTGTATATGCCGCAGGCAAGCTATGCTTTTTCGATGAGCGTCGAGAAAAACGTTCTGTATGCGATGCACGGCGAAAACAAACCCGAAAGAGCAAAAGAAATTCTTGAGCGGCT
>JBJFHV010000235.1:0-11422 GCA_051894015.1 Acutalibacteraceae bacterium
AAAGCTTCGGAACCACCGTGCAGGAAGCCTCCTGACTTTCCCAGACAACCTCACAGCCTGTGCAGTCATCGTTCATATCGATTCTTGTGACGCCCGGATAGCTTGTCGGATTGTTGACAAGGAAACCGGCTCCCGTATCGGTGTAATTATTTTCAACGATAAAGGATCTTCCGTGCGCAATCAGGCTGTTTTCGCTTACACTGTGCCCCTTTTCAAAAAGCGGCTCGGTTACAATCGTTTCGCCGGTTAATCTGTCATAAACGCAAAGATTGACCCTTTCATCTGCGTTATCGGTTATACCGACAAGTTTTCTGACACTGCCGTCCGCACAGTCAACATCAAGCAAGGTCGGTGTGGTTCCGCTTCCCTGATTGATGGCACCGGGCTTGAGGGTTGTTCCTCTGTCGTATTCGGTTCTCCAGGTAAATTCCGGCTCGCCGCTTGCGGAAACGTCAAAACGGTACATCGCCGTATCCGATACAATGTATACACCGTCTTGAGCCACAGCCAGACTGTTCTGGATTTCCTCATTCTGAAGCGTGATCATTCTGACTCCGCCGGTTTCAGGCTCAATAAAGCCAACCTCACCCGGACGTGTCACAAACCAGATTCTTCCCTCATAATCGGGAATGGCGTCCGTAATGTAAGAGCCGTCGGGAAGATACGGTTTCAGATCATATTCCTGTTCAACCACCCACTTGAGTTCCTTTCCGGATTCGTCAATCTTATAAATCTGAACAATATTATCCGAATTGCCGATAATCGGCCGGTCGCCGTCAAGCAGATGGAAATAAGCACCGCCCGATGTATCGCTTGATATCAGGCTGAAATCGAAGGTTTTGAAAAACTCTTTTGTGGAAGCTCTTTGGGGCAGTCTTGTTTCGGCAAGAATCTCGAGACTTTCGGCGTCGATCAGAAGCAGTCTGAAACCGACAACATTTCCGCTGACGCACATGATTCTGCCCTTGCTGTCAAACGTGAGCGTTGCAACAAGGCCGCCGAAAACATTCATCGAACGGGATTTTACAACGGGATTGACACCGAGCGGACCCGCGTAATCATAAGTACCGGTGTTGTAGCTGTTGCCGTGCATTCCGTTGGTTCCCTCCCGCGCAAGATACGGATGTTGGGGAACCTTCACGCTGCCAAGCGGCTTTGCGACCGCAGACTGACCGTAATATGCGGGACAGCGCTTTGAAATCAAGGGCTGACGTATCGCACCGCCCGGGCTTAACACAAGCATCAGAGCAGCAGAAAGAAACGACAGGATTTTCATGAAAAGCTTCAAAAAAACAGAATTCATTTGACCACTTCTCCTCATGGTTTTTTAACAATTATACAATATTTCTGTCATCTTTTGCAATTCATGAACCTGACGAATAAAACCTTTGCGTTTCGGTCACTTTGACGAAATATTGAATATTCCGTTAACAATAAAATCCGAAAAAAAACAAAACGGCTGTAACCCCTCCAGAGGATTACAGCCTATTGCCGTAAACGACAGCCTGCTTACCGAAACAGCAAAGTGCCGCTTACGGCTTTTTTGCAAATATGCCGGGCTTCCCCGCATGATTTGCCAGCGGAGAAGCCGCCAATGTAACCGCATTTTCAAAGTTACAAGGTCTGACTGACCGCTGTGTTAGTATTATTATCAGACTGCGAAACGTAATACAAGGAAAAAACAGGAAATTATTTTCCGAAGTTTTTGAATACTTCGAAAAGCTCTTCTAAAAATACTCTCAGATCGTGAAAAAACTGTTTAAGATCAAAGCCCATTTTCGAAACTCCTTTCCAAAATTATCCATCTGTATTATATCACAGTTGATTCACATCTTCAAGATGCACGAAACTTTTTTACTGCGACGAAAGGCGACATTTTATTAAAATAACGGCATTTATAATAATTACGGTGAATGAAGATGCAGGTGATTTATGCCGATGTACTTGTGATTGTGAATATCTATATCAATTACATACTTTTACGGCTTTGCTCAAGAGTTTCACGGCGGGAAGCAAAAAGTGTAAGATTGTTTTTGTCATCGCTTCTCGGCGGAATCTATTCGCTGATTATTCTGATCGATACCATACCCGAATGGGTCATAACCGTAACGAAACTCGCTGTAGGGGTTGTGATGCTTTTACTCGCTTTCGGTTTCGGCAATAAAAGAGCTTTTATCCGTCTCATCGGCGCTTTTTTACTCGTCAATATTGCTTTTGCCGGTCTGATGCTGGCGCTTTGGCTGATTTTTGCGCCAAGCTCAATGGTTTACTGCTGCGGCATTGTTTATTTCAACATCAATACAACAACGCTTCTCGTTATTACCGTGATCTGTTACATCATAACAACCCTCATCACGAAGCTTCTTGCGTTTAAAACTCCGAAAAACAATGTATATACGCTCAAAGTCATTTTTTGCTCTTGTGAATTTACATTCAAAGCCTTTCTTGATACCGGCAACACGCTGACCGAGCCGTTTTCGGGCTATCCGGTCATCATAGCCGATCCGACAGTTACAGGAAGCGGCGGAGCCACACTTTTACAGCTTTTCGATCAAAGTGAAAAGCTTTGCCGGATCATTCCCTGCTCGACCATGGGAAAAACCTCCGCATTAACTGCGTTCAGACCGGATTTGGTGAAAATATCGGGACTTGAAAGTGAGTTTGAAACAGACAAAGTATACATAGCCTTCAGCAAAAGTAAAATTTTAAACGGAGATTATACGGCCTTACTCGCCGCAAAACTATTTGAAAACACGACCAACGAAAAGGGGAAGGATTATGCTGCAGTATCTGAAAATAAAACTTAGTATGTCTTTTGACAAGCTTCTTGTCGTTCTCGGATTCCGGGATTCAAACGAGCTTTACTATGTCAACGGAAGCGAAAACCTCCCCGCTCCGCTTTCAGCGGTAAAGGAAAAAGAAATCCTTGAAGAAATCATGAACGGAGACGAAAGCAAGCGTGAAATTCTCATCATCCATAATCTTCGGCTTGTTGTATACATAGCCAAAAAATTCGAAAACACGGGAATCGGAATCGAAGACCTGATATCCATCGGAACCTTAGGTCTGATCAAGGCGGTGAACACCTTTTGTCCCGACAAAAAAATCAAGCTTGCCACCTATGCTTCCCGGTGTATCGAAAATGAAATCCTGATGTTTTTGAGAAAGACAGCAAACCGGAAAAAGGAGGTTTCGTTTGACGAACCGCTCAATGTTGACTGGGACGGAAACGAACTGCTTTTGTCAGACGTTTTGGGAAGCGACGCAGACGAAGTGAACAGAGGCATTGAACTTCAGGACGAGAAACGACAGCTTTTAGCCGTTGTCGAAAGCCTCGACGAAAGAGAAAAGCAAATTCTCATTATGCGCTTCGGACTGTATGACACCAAAGAATACACGCAAAAACAGGTCGCCGATATTCTGGGTATTTCTCAAAGCTACATATCGCGTCTTGAAAAAAGGATTATCGAAAAGTTAAAAAAAGAATTGGAAAAAGTCGGATAAAACAAAATGACATCATACTTTTTCTTGTGACGGTTTACCGAAAAACGGCGAACCGTCATAAATGTTTTGCCTTCGCTTTAACTAAATTTTAACTTGGTCGTGACAATAACATATATTGAAAAAGCAATTCAGAACTTTTTCTTACAAATTAATTACGTTATTGTCATAAATATTGACTTTTTCAAGCCTATCGCTTAGACTTATATCATAGACTGATGTCTTATTCTGAAGGTCAGCTATTGATTACAGAACTATTGGAAAGGAACGGATACGATACCGAAAGAAAGATCGGATATTTCGTACCCGAGGGCTGATAATATGAATATACTTGTTGCATTAGACGGCAACTATGTCGGTCCGCTTTGCGTGTTGCTGAAATCTCTCATGATTTCCAACCCAAACGCGAATTTCGACTTATATGTTGCCCATTCATCACTCAGGAAAGAACACTTTGACCGCATTGACAAGGCGATTGATAAAAAGCGTGTAACGGTTCATCCGGTTGAAATTGATCCGGCTCTTTTGAATGATGCGCCCGTTATGGATCGAATATCCAAGGAAACATATTACCGTCTTCTTCTTATGGATTATCTTCCGAAAGAGGTTGACAGAATTCTTTACATCGACCCCGACACAATCATCATTAACGATATCCGTGCGTTTTACAATATTGATTTTCAAGGAAAAACGCTTGCCGCCTGCGGACACACCAAATCATGGTGTGAATTTCTCAACCGCGTCCGTTTTCACTCGCCGAAAGACGTCAGATATTTTAACGCCGGCGTCATTATGTTCGACGTTGACAAGCTTCGCCGGACCGTCACAAGCGACGATATCTTCCGCTATATGAAAAAGCACAGAAGATGGCTTTTCCTTGCGGATCAGGACGTACTCAACGGTATGTTTAATACCGATACTGTTTTCGCCGATGAATGTATCTATAATCTCGATGAAAAAACCGTCAAGTTTAACAAAGACAGAGTGAAAGACCTTGACTGGGTACGCAAAAACACGGTTATTGTCCATTTCAACGGAAAATTCAAGCCGTGGAAGCCCGGATACCGCGGGATCCTCCTCCCCTTGTATTACGAATACAGGGATATGCCTTGGAAAAACGATGAAAAGGACCACTGAAAATGAAAATAATCGACAAAATAAAGAACTTTAAAATACTCAGCGATGAGCCGAAACAACGAAAAAAACAAATTGCCGTAATCGTAATTGCCGGTATCGTAATAGCCGCTTTGGTCGTTTGCTACTGCCTTTTCGGAAAAAAGCTTCTGGCTTTTGTAGAGGATACGGACAAATTCAAAGCATGGCTTGACAGCTTCGGAACAACGGGAAAAATCATTTTTGTTTCCATAAGAGCCCTTCAGACGGTTGTCAAGTTCATTCCTGCCGAGCCTCTTGAAATCGGTTCCGGCTATGCCTACGGAACCTTCGGCGGTCTTTTCTACTGTATGCTCGGTACATTTTTAGGCTCTCTCGTCATCATCGCTTTAACCAAGATTTTCGGAGTAAAGGTAGTCAATGTTTTCGTATCGCAGGAACAGATCAATTCGCTTCGCTTTCTGAAAAACAAGACAAAACTTGCTACCACTCTGTTTATCATATATCTGATTCCCGGAACGCCGAAAGACATCATCACCTATCTGATAGGTGTTACCGATTACAGTATGGTCAAATTCATGCTCATTACCAGCTTCGCCCGCATTCCGTCGATCATCACGTCAACCATCTGCGGCTCGGCACTCGAAAAGAAAAGCTATGCTCTTTCAATCGGCGTATTTGTCGCAACAGCGATTTTAGGACTGATCGGAATCATGATCTATAACAAGCTTGAAGCAAAGTATAACAAGCAGCTTGACGAATCACAAGACGCTTACGAGCCCCAAAAAGGAATCGAAGGCAGCGAAAATAACCAAGCCGCCGAATAAGGAAACTGAAAACAGGCCGCTTCATTCAGCGCAGAAAAAAAGCAAAATGCTCAAGCAGTAAAGCCAAAAGAAGCATTTTGCTTTTTAACTGTCAGAAATTTTTCATCAGTCAACCTCAATTTTAAAACATATCGGCATTTTACCATTCATTTTATTTTGCGTTTTTATTGAAAGCGATTTTTTATCCTGTGAAAAAGTGATTTTTTCGTCACTTCCGAGCAGGGTAATTTTTTTAATCTCACAGTGAAACAAATCCATACTGTCCGCAAGCGACTTGATTTGAAATTCAGCTTTTCCGTAAGGCTTCAGCGCAAAAGCGTAAACAACACCCGTTTTATAGGTAAAACGAAAATCACGGCTTGTATAGCTCAGTTTTTCGTTAAATGAACCGCCTTTTTGCTTTTTGCCCTCACCGAAAACCTTATAAGGCTGCGTGTCCCAGATTGCTTCGGCATTTGTTTTTGTCCACTTTCCGAGTTCTCGCAAAATATGCTTTTCCTCTTCACATAAGGATCCGTCCGCCTTAGGACCGATATTCAGCACAAAACAGCCGTTTTTAGAAATAACGTCCAGAAGATTGCAGGCAATCGCTTCGGGCGTTTTAAAGCGGTTTGTCGTGCAGTAGCTCCAAGAGTTATAGGCGGTTGAGGTTTCGCTTTGCCAGATATAAGGGCTTGCGTTTTCAAGCTGTCCTCTCTCTCGGTCGAAAATTCCGCAATTATACATGACTGCGTCCGACTTATAATAAACACAGACCTCCCTGCCCCATTCTATCGAACGGTTATAGTAATAGGCAAGGAATTTTTTCATATACGGGCGAAAAGCCTTGTACGACGTCCACCAGTCAAAGAAAAGCGATGACGGCTGATACCTGTCAATCAGCTCGCACGAGGACACAAGCCAGTCCTTAAGCCAACGCTCACTCGGCTCAATTCCGTGTTCCTGTTTTAACAGTGTTTTTGCGTTATTGATATGATGAATGTTTGCGCATTCTCCGTAAAGCTCACGGAACTTTTCGTCCTGCGTCTCATTTTGAAAGCCTATCGTCTTTCCGCCGTTCATAAACCAATAGTGCTCGGCGCGGTGAGATGAGGTCGAAAAAATAACATCGTTTTTTTCGCAGGCGCTTTTCAGTTCACCCAAGAAGTCTCTTTTTACGGGAAGCTTCACCGTTGTCCAATCGGATAATTCACTGTCATACAGCTTGATTCCGTCATGATGTTCGGCAACAGGCATCACGAATTTTGCGCCGCAGTCTTTCACCGTTCGGATCCATTCGTCCGCGTCAAATCTTTCCGCCGTAAACATTTCAATAAAGTCACGGTAATTAAAATCCTTACCGTATTTTTTTCTGTGATGCCAATAGACAGGATTGCCTTTATAGTACATCAGCCGCGGATACCACTCACTGAAATATTCGGGCACGGTAAACACGCCCCAATGAATGAACACACCGAACTTTGCTTTCCTGTACCAGTCGGGTACGGGATGAGAAGCAAGGCTTTCCCATTCGGGCTTATACCTGCCGTTGTTGTTGACTTCATCAATTTTTTGCATATACTCTTGCATCTGTATATCTGTCATCGCTTATTCCCCTCTTACGTTTTTACAGTTTTTTGTCCTGATTTTTTTGCCGCTTCTGAATCGATTGTCTTTGATAAGAATGTCATCTGAATCTTTTGCGCTGATGCAAACACCGTTGTATTTTTTAAAGGTATTTCCGATTATTTTGATATTCTTATGTACGGCATCCGCATATTTGCTGTTTTCCGGCTTAATCAAAACGGGCGTTCCACCGCAGTAATCGAAGGTGTTGTTTTTAACGGTAACGTCACGGCACATTCCGCTTTCGTACCAGCTTTTTGCATCGTCCGAAAGCAAAATCCCGCTCATTGAGGTGCTGATAAAGTGATTGTTTTCGACATTGGCCTTTTCCCTTGTCGTAATCAGCAGACCTCTTGTGATAATTCTTGTGGACATGTTGCCCGTAAATTCAAGCTGCGAACAGGCGCTTATATCTTCAATCACCCAACCGCACTCAGCCTTCTTTGCGTCACTGACTTTAAGTACGATTTCATATTCATTCATAAGCTCAGAGTTTTCAATGACCGCTGTACCTTCTTGCGAAAGCGTTTCGGGATTGATATACGCTATCGTGTCCCCGACCCTTAGAGGATTAAAGCCGTGAGACTGCGGATGCATAAAGCGAACGGTAAGACTGTCGTTCTTTATATCGGTAATCTTAAAGTGTATCCCGTGAATATTAAGCAAGTCGTCTCCCGCACCGTCAAAGTAACTGTTTTGAACGACTGTTTTTCCGCGGCACATACAAATCTGGATAAAATCGGCAACAGACGCCATTTTTCTTGCCGAGCCTTCTTCGGGTGCAAACTCGACATGATCGACCGTGATATTCTCAGAGTCCTGCGCTACAAGGGCAAGTGAATAATTAAACCGCTGTTTTACGTTTTCCAGCTTCACGTTTTCACTTTGATTGACAAATATTCCCGCAAACTGTCTGCGCACATCAAAAAGATAATAGCAGTCACCCTTTTTGAATCGAAACGTGTTCGGATAACGGACACGGATTTTCCGGTCTCCTATCGCCTGAATATCGACGGCAGAAAAAAGCGGATGCCCTACGCGGTTGATTTTGTCAGGCGTTTTCGCTCTGATCAAACCGATCCAATACGCATTTCGTGCATTTTCGTCAGCGCAGATACGGTAGTCTTTTGCGTAAAAATACAGCTTTCCTTCTTTAATTTCATAATAACTGTCACGATCGATTTCAAAATCAACGGTAAAAAAGCTCTTCGAAACCACCTTGAGCCCGTGCATATCGGGGTGCGCGTGTCGGATTTCAATATTTTTAAGCGTAATATTCTTACATCTTTCCACAGCAATATTCGTGACTTTTCCGTCGATTATAAAAACAGATTCACCGGCGTCAACCGTAAGATCGCTTATCCCCTCGAAGTAAAACGGCACAGCATTCAAATGCGGCGTTTCATAATCCTTGAATTCCTTATCACCGACCGTGTTTGTAATGTACAGCATATGCTTTTCACATTTTTCGCTGTCAAGATAATAGGTACCCTTTTGAAAAACGATCGTTTTTTCGCCGTCAATCTTTTTCATTTGCATCAGCAGTCCGGCGATTTCTTCGGTAACGTCTTTATCGGGTGTAATTGCGTAATCTGAAGCATTGATGATATTCATTTTAAATCCTCCGGTATTCTGGGTTATTCATGAAAGGCAATGACGAAATTATCAATTCGTATATCCGAACAACATCAAACGGTGTTCTTTAAACGGAACAAAAACAGCCATTATTTTATAAATTCTTTCCATTTTCTGTTTGACAGCAAAGCGAAAAATGCTGTCAGGGCCGCAGAAACAATCCAGATGACGATAACGATATTCCAACCGAATCTCTGTGATACCGCGCCGAACCCGTATGAGGATAAAGCACAGCCGACATACGCTGCCGAATTAAGGATTCCGGTAACGCTTGAAGTATGAGAAAAAGCTGAAAATCTTACCGGCACACGGGAAATTATCAGGTAATTCAAAGAATACATTGACATGGTTGTCAAGGCCAGAAGAACAATTGAAACGACAACAGGCATTTTGCCGATCAATAACAACAGCGACATAGGAATAAGGGCAAGAACGGAACAAATGCTTGCCGTTTTCATTTCGTTGCAGCCGAGCTTTTGATAAAGAGGCGTTACGGCATATGCGCCGAAAGCATTAAAAATCGGAAGCATAACCGTCAAAAAAACAGAAAACGACGCAAGTGTACCGTATTCTTCCGTTATCATGGTCGGCACCCAGTTCGTGATACCGTCCCGCATCATTCCGTGAAGAAAAGACGGAATCATAATCATCAAAAGCCCGGACGACAAAGCGACCGCCAAAAAGCCTGCTTTTTTGCCGTCGTCCGTATGCTTTTCCTTTTTCTTTTCGTAATGTTTAACAACAATAGCCTTCTTTACATACAAAACAGATAGCAGCGCAAGCAAAAAAACGGCGAAAATCACGGCGCTTCCGCATAAAAAAACAGCATTCCACTTGAAATATTTGATGATAACCGTTGAGCAAAGATAAGCGCACACCGAACCGACAGGCAGAGAAAGGGCAATATTTAAAACCGCCTTTTCCCGAAGCGTACTATGAACTGTTTCGGAAAAAATCCGCAGCAAAGGCGCCCAGAGCATAGACTGAAAAAAACCGTTGATTCCCCACACGGCTGTCATCAAAGCAAGACTTCCGGCAAACGACATAAAAAAGCAACAAGCCGCACTGCCGAAAGAGCCGAGCAGTATCATAGCAAAAGGATTCACCCGGTCACCGACAATTCCGCTTACAATCTGCCCGATGCCGTAGCAGATAAAAAATGCCGTACCGACAAGTCCGATCTGCGCTTTACCGTATATTCCTTCGCTGACGATCGAAGCAATTGCGGCCGAGTAACAGGTTCTTCCGAAATAAGCGCACGCATATAAGAGCCACAAAACCGTTACGATAAGCCGGCTTTTTTTCACATCTTGTAAAACATATTTTGTCATTTGATTACGTCCTCAATCGGTTTTGACAAAGCCGGAAATGTCGTTCGGTCCTGAATATTCTGCGTACCGTGTCCGGTTGCGTGACCGCCGTGGTCCGAACCGATTATGACAAGCCAGTCCTCCTGTTGAAAAGTGTCTCTTTTTTTGATAGCTTCAAAAAGCTTGTACGACAGTCGGTCAAGATTGCAAATGCCTGAAACATATCGGTAATTCCTGTCGTCAAATCCGGTATCATGTCCGTTCAGATCGGGATTTTCAAATATGCCGAATATAAAATCATCACCGTTTCTTATTCTTTCTTCCAAGCTTTCAAAGATCTCCTCATCCGTTTCGAACTGATAAAAATATTGGCTGAGATCCTTTTTCTGTGCATATTCGATTTCATTTTTATAGGTTTTATCAAAATGGACCGGCCAGATGGCACTGAAAGAAACAGTATAACCGTTCAAAGCCAATGTTTTCAAAACAGTCGGATAATCCTCATCGACAGACCAGTCAATTCCCTGCTTCCATTGCTTCTTCATCCACTTTCCGCAAAGTGCCGACGCCCAGCCCTGAGCCGTGCCGGTTTCCTGCGGATCGTTCTCTTCGGCGCCGACATAGCTTATGTAAAAACCGCCGTTTGTTTTCAATTCAGCAACCGCGCTGTAAACCGCCGTCTCATTTGCGCCGCTGACTTTCTTATTGCCGCTTTTTATCAGATATTTCATTGCGTCTGCCCGGCAGCCGTCCCAACCGAGAAATAGGCATTTCGGACTTTTATCGGATTTTTCAAAGTGATTGAGTATAACGTTACGAACACAAGTCTGCGGAAATCTTGTTTCGTAAGTATTCTTGAATATTCCGTTTGCATTAACTGAATCCAAGTATTTTTTTCTGTCAAACATGGCCCACCTCAGACGTTATCTTTTCATTTTCAATGCTGACTTTTTCATGATCTTCCCTGCCGTTAATTGTTTGTCTTCGCAAAACGGCACAGCAATTCCTATTTCATTTTACTCTTATTCAATCCCGGGTAATTAAGAAAAAATGCTTATTTATTTAGAAATTCTGCTGTTTTCTGACCAACCCGTAGACAGCCGTGCACCTTACGGCAAAATCAACAAAGCAAAAGAATGATTTTTCATAACAAGACACAGTGAACCGGAATAAATTCACTGCGCCTTATTTTTCGACTATATCCGTTGCAAAGCCGTATTATGCAAATTCAATGCTTTTCGTTCCCTTCCGAACACTTCAAATAGTCGTCTCTGCATAACAGACTGCCTGTTTTTCAAATTTTCTGTCCGTCTGTGTGTTCTAAAATCTGATTGATGCAGTCGTATTTTGCCAATTCTTCTGTAACCATGGGCTCTTTTGTTTCATTGGCAAAGTCAACAATCTCTTTAAGATAGGTAATATCAGCGTCTT
>JBJFHV010000236.1:0-2331 GCA_051894015.1 Acutalibacteraceae bacterium
CTCACTTATGTTTTCGGCGAAGAAGACAGTGAAAAACGAACCCAATATAAGGGACTGATCGACAAGATCACCAACTATAACGAAACAATCAAAAAGAATGTTTACCCGATCATGCAAAAGCTTGAGGATAACGGCGTCAACATCTGTGTCATTTCGAAATACGGCACGCAGATGACGCCCGTTCTTAAGGACGGCAGCATTCTCGGCGACGAATATGTTTCGGCTCACAACTCCTCATTCGGCGCCACAACATCAACCATTTACGACACGCTCAGCGACGACTATATCGCCGGTCAGGTGGAAAAGGGTCTCGGCCGATACATTTCTCCCGATAAACATATTGACGCTTCCACCTGCCTGTTCCCGGACTACACATGGTTCTTCAAAGGCGTATCGCACGGCTATTATTCAACGCCGGAGGTTGACCTGATTATGAAGGTCATAGACGCAGACAGACAGCTGACCATAAACGATTTTGATCTGACGCAGTTTGTTGTCTATGATTACAACACGCACACCGCCTCGCCCATGACAGAAGACAACTGTCAGGATCCGTACTGGACAGCAGAAGAAGAGGTCGATCATCCCAAAACACAGGCGCAAAAAATCCGTGCCATCATCAAGACCTTCATGAATTGGCTGACCAATATGCTCAGAATGTTCACCTCGATTCTTACCGGTAAACTCAATGTCGGCGATATTTCCAAAGAAATCGAAGATCATCAATAAAGGCTCGTTGCCTGACACCAAGTTAACAGCAAACGGGAGTCTGATTTCAAGTCAGGCTCCCGTTTTTGCATAAGATCGCCCCGACCGCTTTCTTTACGGTCGGGGCACTACTCTTTATCTGTAATCTTCTCTTGTGTTCAGGAATTTCTTTTCCTCGGGCATCAAATCAAGACCGATTGTTCCGCCCGGATTCATCAGGTAATCAGGGTCGAAGTAGTTCTTTAGTACCTTGAATACGCCGTATTCCTTTTCACCGATATAGCCCTCAAGCCACGGAGCGAACATCTTTCCGATGCCGTGGTGATGCGAAATTGCCGCACCCGACTTCTGAATCGCGTCGAGAATCGTGGTGTGATATTCCTTGAAGGCCTTTTCGTCGTTCATCTTCGTGATAAAGATGAAGTACAGGTTTGCGCCCTGCGGATAACAGTGGGACATATGCGTCGTAACAACCGTGTTCGGAAGTGCATGGCATACCTTTCTGACGTCACGGTGAACCTGTGCCATGTTTGACCAGTTGACGGTACATTCAAGCGTATCGGTAACGATACTGAAGTCCATCATCGAGTCACGAAGATACGGGTCGTTGAAGCGTCCCTTTTCCCAGCTCTTTGTTACATAGCCGGTCATCGGCATAGCGCCGTGCTTGAGGGCGATTTTTGCGATGTTCTTCGCAACGTTCTTGGAAAAGCCCTTTTCGCCGTCGGTGAAGCCTAAGAACATACAACGTTCCATATCCTTGTAGCCGAACTTATCAAGAAGCGGCTCAAGCGGGGTTTCGTCAACGTTGTAAAGCTTGAGCATCAGGTGGGTTTCCTCGGGGTCGGAAAGACGGAAAACAGAGGAATAGCCGCATTCGCACTGCATCATTTCCCTTGCGGCGTCCATGGCAACCTGCCAGTTCTTGAACATATAGGAGAAACGCTTGCGGTTTTCGGGCATCCAGCGGAATACTCTGAGCGTAACCTCGGTCAGAACGCCGAACGTACCCTCAGAACCCATCATGATCTGGTTGAGATTCGGACCGGTTGCTTCACGGGAATAGTGGCTTGTTTTGATCGTGCCGATCGGTGTGGCATACTTCTGAGAAAGTACGATATCGGTGATCGTACCGTAGTAGGTGCTGTTCTGTCCTGCACCTCTTGTTACCGTCCAGCCGCCGACGGAGCTGTACTCAAACGACTGCGGGAAGTGACCGCAGGTGTAAGCACGCTTGGCACCGAAATTGCTTTGTGCATTGTTCAGCGTTTTTTCAAGATCGGGACCCGACATACCGGCCTGAACGGTGATGGTCTGGTCAATTTCGTTGAAGCTGATAACCTTGTTGAAGCGCTTTCTCATGTCGAGTGTGATGCCGCCCTTGACAGCCTCCATACCTCTTGTAACAGACGAGCCGCCGCCGTAAACATAAAGCGGAATCTTATTCTTGACGCAGTAAGCAACAATCTGCTCTACCTGCTCGGTCGTGTCAGGGTACACAACCGCATCGGGCACGTTTTCGATAACCTTATGACGAAGTCTTAACAGGTCATAAGCCGTACAGCCGTAAGCGACAGCAAGACGGGGATAGTCCTCTGTGGTGACAAATTCGTCGCCGACGAT
>JBJFHV010000237.1:0-2321 GCA_051894015.1 Acutalibacteraceae bacterium
TCCTCCGGTGAATCGTAGCAAAGGGCAAGCACATGACCGTCCTCTTTATTTTCCTTGATGGTTTCGGGGTTTTCCCAGATATACTTCATATTTTCTTCCTTTCTTTATGCGTAATAGTAAAGGGCATAGTTAACTAAATATAATTTTACTAAAATCCCCTCTGAATGTCAACAGCAACAACGGATTTTAAAGCATGGCCCTTTACAGGCCGTCAAGACTTTGCTTTGTCCGGCTAAAGTAAATTTAAAAATTTGACCGGCAGATTCTTGACTATTTTGTGGCATTATGTTACTATTGTGTTACAAAAAGACCGACAAACGTAAAAAATTGTCCGGTTGAAAGGAGATGCATTATGTCAACATTTTTACTCAAATTTCTTACAAAGGTCATGAGCGTTATTACCGCTGTTGCGCTTGCCTTTTCGTCGCTGACAATGGCCATTGACAGCGATAACTTCGAAAAAGCCGCATCTTTCGATCAGGTTTCTTACGAGAATCAGCTTGTCCCCGCGCTTGATGAGGACGGCTGCTGGACGTTCACAACTGACCGTGACCTGAAGGTCGTTCAGCTGACCGATATCCATATCGGCGGCGGTGCTCTTTCCGTCAAAAGAGACGCAAAAGCGTTAAACGCAGTTGCCGCTATGCTCACGGCTGAAAAGCCTGACCTTGTTGTTCTTACTGGTGATATGGTTTATCCCGTACCGTTCCAGGCAGGCACCTTTAATAACGAGATTTCCACCAAGATGCTCATCACCCTTATGGAAAAGCTCGGCGTTTATTACACCGTCTGCTTCGGCAATCACGATTCCGAATTTTACGGAACACACACAAGACAGCAGATTTCCGATCTCTGGGGCGACCCGAGCTTAAAGTATTCTCTTTATCAGGAAGGTCCCGAGGACGTTGACGGATACGGCAACCATGTAATTAAAGTCAAGAACTCTCAGGGTATCGTTAAAAACGCTTACTTCATGTTCGATTCCCACGATTACACCGACGGCGATATTCTCGGAATTCAGTGGAAATACGACAACATCCATGAAAATCAGATTCAGTGGTACAAGGACACCGTTCTTTCCATCGACGCCAAGAACAAGGCGATCGATCCGAGCTGCCCGATGTTCACTTCTCTTGCTTTCTTCCACATTCCGCTTGAAGAATACGGCATCGCCTGGAACGAATTCAAGGCAAACGGCTATCAGGACACCGAGAACGTCAAGTATTACGACGGCTGGTTCCACGAGGACGACGAAAAGTCTTACTGCGGAATTCATCCTGATGAACTTTTCGAAACCATGCTTGAGCTTGGTTCAACAAAGGGTATCTTCTGCGGTCACGATCACGTCAACAACGCTTCTCTTGACTACAAAGGAATCAGACTTACTTACGGCATGAGCATTGACTATCTTGCTTACAACGAACTCAATACGCAGGGAGCTCAGAGAGGCTGTACGGTAATCACGCTCACTCAGGACGGAGAGCTTTCGGTTTCACTTGAAAATTATTATCAGGACAAATACCCGAGCAAATACGAAAAAGAAGAAATCACCATGCAATGGTGAACAAAAGTCCCGGTGCTTCGGCGTCGGGACTTTTTTAATGAATAATGAATAGTGAACAATGAATAATTGTGGTCGCGGGTTTACCCGGTACCGTCGGACGGTATTTCGCCGCAGAGCTGGTTTTTCTGTATCGGGAAGTCTGTAGATTATAAACGGCGGTAAGCCGGGCGGCTTCGGGAAAGCTTCATCCGAAGGCGGGACGGCGGCTGACAAAACCTTAGGGTTTTGTTTTTTCCGCTGCCTGCGGCAGCGGAAAACGTGCGGCTTCGCCGCACACAGCCGCCTTTTCTCTTCACATTGCACAGCTAAAAAAACGCCGCAATCGGGTTTAACCAATTGCGGCAGGCTGATGTTTTTCTTTTGTTCAACAGCTCCCCAGCAAGCTTTTATACTCCGTATTTTCAAGCTCCTTGACGCAGCAAAGCTCATAAAGCGCACCGGCGAATGTCATTTCATCAACACCCTCGGGCATTAAGTCCCGATATTTTTGCGCAAAACCAAGCTCCTTTCCGCAAAGCACGGCGGCATTCATCAGCCGCCTTTTTTTGTTGGTGAAAAGGATTCCGCCGTAAGTCAGCGGAACAGGAAGCGGATCGGAACAGATCAGCACGGTACTTGTCAGAACACTGTCGTCAACACGGTTACCGATGACAAGCGAAAGCCCGAAATCCTTCAAAAGCTTTTTGCCTATCTGTTCATAGATACCCGTACAGTTTGTAATCACTTTCAGCCGGCATGCATAATCTTTCAGCTTATA
>JBJFHV010000238.1:0-2320 GCA_051894015.1 Acutalibacteraceae bacterium
AATCCGCGTAAAAGATTTGTCCGAGCTGATAAAAACATAGCAGTCAAGCGGTTCGGGATTGACTTCATTTGCGATTTGAATATAAACTGCGCTGTCTTTTTTCACACGGTTCAGAACAATATTATCATACAGTCCGCAGCTATCCTCACACAGAGTGATTTCGCCGCTTTTTTCGTCAATCTGAAACAGTCGTCCGTCGTTGTAGCCGAACATATCGCCGAGTTCATTCTTTGCATAACCCGAAACAGAACTGTTCTCACACTTCACAAGCTTCATAAGAGGCTCAACACCCGCAGAGCCGAAGGAAGCGAGCATTTCGGTATCGACCGTGTCAAGACGACCCGAAAGGAAAGCATCCACATTATAATTTGCAATTACGGCATTGACATTGACAACACTTAAAAACGAGTACACGAGAAGAAAAACAGCAAAGACAATTTTCATATATGGGAAATTCTTTTTAAAGAGTCTTATCATCACACAGATAAAGGTGACAAACAGAACGAGAATTGCCGCCGTAACGAAAATACGCTTTCTCGTCAGTCCGTAGCGGCTGATATACAGCGCCATTTTCGACATAGCGGTGATAATCAGAAGTTCGGTAAACACGCAAAGAAACAGAGAAATTCCTTTTACGGATTTGGCGATTTTTCCGTCCGTTCTTTTTGCAAGAAGAACCGCAAGGAAAATCAGACCGAGATTGATTGCCGCAACGGCACTCATCTCAAAAAATCCTCTTCTTGAATATTCGGCGACGGACATTCTGACACTTGCGGGAATCGTTCCGCCGAACGCGCCGAAAAAGTATGTCAGCTGAGAAAAAAGATAGACAACATACACCGCCGAAACCGCGCCCAAAAAGCCGTTTATTATGCTTACCGACAGACAATGAAACCCGTTGACGGCCTTTCTTGACTTTTCGTGATCAGAGGCGGCAAAACGGTTTCTTGACGCATACATGACGCTGAAAATATAAACCGACAAAACGAGAGTCACCAATATACTTGCAAAAGCGTAGCCCGAAAACAGAAGATCCGCAAACTTTGACGTCAGATTTTCAAAGGCGGCGTCACCGTTTGTCAAAAGAACGATGACAACCGCGAGAACGGGAACAGCAAGAATGACGCCGAGCACCGCTCCGCTCATTCCCTTACTTTTTTTCCTACCGGAGAAAGCGGCTTTCATCATCGGAATGAAGTTTAAAAGGGGACTTACGACCATAGCGTACAGAACATCCAGCAAATAATATACACTTGACACCGAAAAAGCATGAGAGCCGGAAAGACTGATACAAAGCGAAGCTGTCAGCACAAAAAGAAGCAGAACCGTAAAGAAAGAAAAGAAGATATCGCCGTAAAGCGCAACCGAAATCCCGAGCACGGCACAGGAAACAGCAGTCACTACACTTTCGGCGTTCAGTTTCCGGTCTTTTTTGGTGTAAAAGAACGCCGTCACGAGAATAAGAACATATCCGGAAGAAAAGGCAAGCACAAAGTTTTTGAGACTGCCATCATCAAATACTTTAATAAATGTTTTTACAATTAAATATATTAAAGCAGTAATAATGGGTGCAACAATCCAATCCGCCAAAGAAAACCTTTCGGCAGAGCGTTTATTCTGTTCGTTCATAGAAGTAATTCTCCTTATTATTATTATTGATTGTTTCAGCATGAAACACGTCCGACCTGCTGTTATGACAGCTTATGCCGCCATTTGCCGGTCAGTTCGTCGGTCTGACGAAAACGATTGTTCCGGATTTTTTCAAGTTCGCTTTTGCTCAGCACATAAACAAGCGAATACCGTCCGTCAATCACGTCAAAGGATATTTTTCCGTCCCGGATCCGGATTGCATCCAGGCTATAGCCCATTTGCATAAAAGAGGGTTTGATGCGGTCAAAGCTTTCGGTAAGCTTTTCGCCCGGTTTCAGATATATATTCTCTTCAAGGGCATCTGTCACGATATACACGATGATTTTTTCTTTGTGCGGGGTGCCGTCCTCAGCATATACATATTGGTTGCTGTCCACCCCCAGACAGATATATTCTTCCTCGGGGTATTTTTGCATCACGTCTGCCATGAGATATCGGACTACCGCTTCATAGTCATCTTGCAGCTGTCGGAACTGCTCTTTTTCGCTTGCCGTATTACGGGAAGCAATCAGCCAAAGTACGGTATCCGGCAGTTTTGTAAAGTAAAGCGCAACAATCGAACCAATCAGCATGACCGCAACGGACAGAACCGCTATCCATTTCTTTTTCATCGCTTTTCAACCCTTTCTGACGCTTTATTCTCACTCGTCCTCCTGCGTGCCGTCGGAGT
>JBJFHV010000239.1:0-2316 GCA_051894015.1 Acutalibacteraceae bacterium
CGTCGGACAATACAAATAAAATTGCACCGAGAGCAACGGTTAAAAAGATCATTACCATGTGATCATTTGTTCCGTAAACGGCTTCACCGATGCAGTAACGCAGGGCTTTTGCGAGCATTGCGCTTATTGTAACGGCATAAGCCAAAACGGCTATCATCATCGGATTCAATTTGATTTTCTTGATAACTCCGTAAAGAATTACAGCTCCGACAAGCAGTACCACCGCAAGAATTTCATACCAAGCCACTGTGCTTGATGACGGATATGTTTCCTTTATTGCTTTTGAGAAAGCATCAATGTAGAAAATATGACCGATAAGGAAGGCTAAACCGCCGATTCCGAAAAAGATAATCTTGTCGGAAACGATATGTAAGAACAGGTCACCGATCCAGCCGAAAAGAAGGCCGATAATAATCATTTTTGCATAGGGCGTGTGGTTGTTGCTTATTGCCATTGCAAGAAGACCTGCGGCAAAAAACAAAGCAGAACAGACGTTTTTATAACCGAACGACTTCCAGCATTTATCGGGCCACGAATACTTCAGAAACAGCGGAACAAAAACAAATTCCAAAGCTACGGCAAGAACAAATAAAATTTTCAGAAACATGGTTTACCTCCTTTTGTTTCAAAAAAAGGCTGCGGCTCGGTTTAAGCCGGGAGGCTTTAAGCCGAATACGGCAGCCTTTGATTCATAAGGTTTATTTGATTTTTCCTCTGTGTTTTGCGTCAACAAGCGGTACAAGATGCGGAATCATACCGGACAAAGCATTCGAAATCACTTGCTGTTTGATGATGCCCTTAACCGATTCCTTCAACTGTTCGCCCATCACCGCAACGGAGGGAACCGACGACGGCTGCATTGTTACGTTTTCGCCGCTGAAATCAAAGACGAGAACACGCTCCGCAACGGCTTCGATCGGACGGATATGGATTTCCAGTTCGTTTTCGCTGTTCCATGCACCGATTGAGCAGGCATTGTACGGAGTCTGACCGATAACAATCTTGCTCCAGCGGTATTCACCGTCCATTCCGATATGAACCGTATTGACTTCGTCACCCTCTGACCACGTCATAACAAGCTCGTCTTCAAGCGGCTTGAAGGACACGTTACTGATATTTCCGGCCTTGTCTTTTTCCATGAATAAGGCGGGGAGCGGAACGGTGCTTACCGGGAAGCCGATCGTGTTGAGTAAAATGGTTTTATTGAATTTAATGGTTTTTCCGATGAGCTGTTTTTCAACAAATGAGCGGGGCTTTGCAGGGATTTTTTCGTAAGCCGGGATTGCAATTTTTACGGTTTCGGCTTTCTTGTCGTCGTCAATGAACGCTTTCGGGAAATGCTCCCATACGACATCTCTCATAAGCTGTTCAAAGATTTCGCCGGCAGTGATGATGACGCAGGCGTCAAGATCCTCAAAAACGATACCGAACTGGCTGAACATACCGTCTGCACGGTAGGAGTTTTCGTATCCGCCGTTTCTCCAGAAGCAATAGCCGTAACCCTTTACGCAGTCGATTTCTTCGCTTGTTACGCTGTTGTCGGCGTGATACTTCGTCGCTTCCTTTGTCCACCATTCGGGAATAACCTGCTTGCCGCCGAATTTTCCGCCCTGCTGATAGCAAAGGGTGAATTTTGCAAGATCTTCGGTCTTAATCATAAGACCCCAACCGCCTGTTTCAATTCCTCTCGGATCGGTCTCCCAAAAGGCATCTTCAATTCCGAGCGGCTCAAACAGTCTGGGCTTGAGGAAGTCCATAACGCTCATGCCGACCTTTTTGTGGATAATGCAGCACAAAAGATACATATTCTCACTGATATAAAGAAACTCCGTGCCCGGTTCGGAAACCCAGGGGCTTGAGAGAATATCGTGGAACCATGTGTCCTTTGTACGGTCGAGAAGGGGACTTACCTGAAGACCGCTGCGCATGGTAAGAAGGTCTTCAACGGTTATTTTTTCAAGATACTTGTCGGGTTTGCGCTTTCTGGCTTCCGGGAATACATCGACAAGCTTTGTATCAAGGTCAAAATAACCCTCGTCGATGGCAAATCCGATTGCTGTTGAGGTGAAGCTTTTGCTGACCGAATACATCATGTGCTTGTACTCAGGACCGTACGGCTCTCTGTAAGCTTCGCAGGCAACCTTGCCGTGACGGATAACCATAATGCTGTGAAGCTCTTTCCCAAGCTCCATGCAGTGGTCAATAAAAGCCTGAACCTCCTTTGAGTCAACTCCGACAGACTCGGCTGTCTTTGCGCGTTTGAGTGAAGTTTTTTCGATTACTGACATTTTTTCTCCTCCGTTTGTACTTGGCAAC
>JBJFHV010000240.1:0-2314 GCA_051894015.1 Acutalibacteraceae bacterium
TGCGATCGTGTTTGCCGTGTATGCGCTTGTTTTCCTTTTAAGTGCCAAAACGGGCTTTGTCAACGGTGCGTCGATGTTTTCGATGGCGGATGTCAATTTACTTTTTACCGCTCCTTTTAAACAAAAGCGGCTTTTGTCCTACGGACTGCTAAGTCAGCTCGGACGGTCGTTGATGATCGGCGTCTTTCTGGTTTATCAGTATCCGCTTTTAAACGATACTTATGGAATCAGATTCTGGCAGCTATTGGTCTGTCTTGCCGGATACGGAATCACGGTCTTTCTGTCGCAGATGCTTGCGATGCTGATTTATTCGGTCACCGCTTCGGACGACAAAAAGTGCCGGATCGGTAAATTCATATTTTACGGGATTTCCGCGGCGTTTTTCGTATATCTCGGTCTGACTGCGTACAATATGAAAGGTGAGCTTTTGCCGGGTGTTGTTGCGGCTTCGGGTAAGTTCGTGATGAACTTCTTCCCGATTGCGGGCTTTGTAAAACTCGGCGTAGTCGGACTCATTTCCGGCAATCTCATGCACTTTGCCATAGGTCTTTTGTGCATCGCCGCTTTTGTGGTGCTGTATTATGTTCTGGTATCGGTTATCAACGCCGACTACTATGAGGACGTTTTGAAAGCGACCGAGGTTTCGTTCTCGGCAATCACCGCACGAAAGGAAGGCAAGGTCGCCGAAAATGCACCGAGAAAGGTCAAAGTCGGAAAAATCGGTTTACCGGGCGGCGAGGGTGCGTCCGCAATTGCCGCCAAGCACAAGGTCGAAAACCGCAGAAGCCGTGTTTTTCTTCTCGATATGACGAGCGTCATCATGGCTCTTGTCACAATCGGCTTTACGTTTATTATGAAAGAAAGCATCGGCGGTTTTGCGTTCAGCATTTATATTTCGCTGTTTGTCGTGGCAACGGGACGATGGGCGAAGGAGCTTTTGCTGCCGTACGTTTATCTGATACCCGAAAAGCCGTTCAAAAAGCTTGTCCATATGCTTCGCGAATCGTTCGGACCGTTTGTTGCCGAAGCGGTGATAACGTTTGTGCCGTTTATTTTTATTGTCGGGAGCAGTATACCTGAGGTCTTGGGTATGATTGCGGCAAAGGTCAGCTTTTCGGTGCTGTTTGTCGGCGTGAATCTGATTTTACAACGATTTTTCGGCAACGGCGGCAACAAGGCGCTTGTTATTATGCTGTACTTTATGCTCGGACTTCTGTTTTCCGTGCCGTCGGCGGCGGTGCTGATCGTTCTGATGCCTTACGGCTTTGTCAGCTTCTTTGCGGCGGCGGCCGTGAATGCGGTTTTGTCTTTGATTGTTCTTTTTTCAAGCAGAAATGTGCTTGAAGTTGCCGAATATAACAATAAATAAGGAGAAAAGCGATGAAAGGAATTATACTTGCCGGGGGAAGCGGAACAAGGCTTTATCCGATGACAATGGTGACATCAAAACAGCTTTTGCCGGTGTACGACAAGCCGATGATCTACTATCCGCTGTCAACGCTGATGATGGCGGGAATCCGGGATATTCTGATTATTTCGACGCCGGTGGATCTGCCGAATTTCGAGCGTCTTCTGGGTGACGGAAGCAATTTCGGAATTGAGCTTTCCTACGCCGTTCAGCCGTCACCCGACGGACTTGCGCAGGCTTTTATCATCGGCGAGGAGTTTATCGGCGGTGAGCCGTGCGCGATGGTTTTAGGCGACAATATCTTTTACGGCAACGGCTTCGGTAAGCTTCTGAAAGAGGCGGCGGCTGATGCCGAAAACGGAATGTCAACCGTGTTCGGTTACTTCGTAAACGACCCCGAACGCTTCGGTGTGGTCGAGTTCGACGAAAACGAAAACGTGATCTCGATTGAGGAAAAGCCGACAAATCCGAAGTCAAACTACTGTGTTACGGGTCTTTATTTTTACGGAAACACCGTTGTCGAAAAGGCAAAAAAAGTCAAGCCCTCCGCAAGGGGAGAGCTTGAAATTACCGATCTTAACAACCTCTTTTTAAAAGAGGGAAGCTTAAAGGTGAAGCTTCTCGGCAGAGGGTTTGCGTGGCTTGATACCGGCACGGTCGAAAGTCTCAGCCAGGCAAGCGATTTTGTCCGGATCACCGAAAGCCGACAGTCCGTGATGATTGCCGCACCCGAAGAGATTGCATACAACAACGGCTGGATAGAAAAAGACGGGCTTCTTTTACAGGCGGAGCGTTACGGAAAATCTCCCTACGGTGAGCACCTGAGAAAGGTTGCGGACGGAAAATACAAGTATTAATGATACCCGCCGGTTTGAAAAAAGAGCCGGCGGGTAAAGCTTATATTCC
>JBJFHV010000241.1:0-2306 GCA_051894015.1 Acutalibacteraceae bacterium
CGAGCGTGTAGCTCTGAGCAAACTGAAGGTTGTAGTTTTCGCCCATCTGGTCGGTTACCACCGCATTGTTTGCGGCGTAAAGGATACTTTCAAGGATACGGTCGTAGGCTTCCTGAAGATTGGATTCCGCATAGTAATAGTTATCTTCACTCGAAGCCATTCTCTTAAGAATCTGGGTTGTTCTTGCGCCGGCGGCATCGGTAGAATAACCGATAGTGAACATTGTTGCACCTAAGCCCGTCATATAAGGCTCATAGTAGCCGCCGTCAAGATTTGCCGGAAGATCGACAGCCGAACCGTCGGCTGCTTTGATGGCAACCGCAAACCAGTTTTCACCGTTGGGGTTGAAATATCTTGCGACGGGATAGGTTGACGGATCGGCAAGATAGGGCGCAAGCGTGCTGTCCTCAGCATTACCGTCAAGCCATGCAAGATGCGCCGCATTCGCATAATCAATGATCAGTCGGTTATAAGCGTAAGGCTCACCGTCCGACATGAAGACGACATACTGCTTCTTGTTGGCCTTCGGGTCGCTCTTGGCGGCCTTGAGAATATTGTAACACTTCATAAGACCGTCGTCATAGTTGGTACCGGGGGTATCGTTATACTGCAGGGAGTCAATCTGACTGACAAGGGTTTCGGCGTCGTCAATTCCTACGAAGGCTCCCTCCGGTGTTCCGTCACCGGTGATGATTCGGTTTTCGTTGCTGGAAGTGTCCGAATTATAGTCCGGCGTTGTGCTGTCAAGTGAACCGTAATCGTTGATATATTTATCGAACGTTACAATGGCAACACGGTTATTCTCGTTTTTATGGACAAGCTGAAGTGCAAACTCTCTTGTGTCTTCAATAGCGTTCTGAAGTCTGCTTGAGCTGTTCATTGACGAAGAGTGGTCAAATACGATCACAACGTCAACCGGCTGTGTCATCGGAACACCCGTAACGGCAAGCTCAACCTCGGTGACGCCCGATGTCTGGAAGTCATAGCCGCCGGCTTTGCCGGAAGCGGTTTTGCCGATTCTGACCGAGCCCTCGTGCGGATATTCGGGATAATCCTCTGTCGGAGAGGTATAGGACTCAGGATGCGCATACAATGTTGTTCTGACGCTCTTTGTGACCGTCTCTCCTGCCGCATTGGTACCGGTTACGGTCATGGTGATCGACGCAAAGCCTTCGATTCCGGTATAGGTGACAAGTCCTTCATTGTCAACCGAAGCAACATTGGTGTTGTCGGATTCCCATGTGACGGTTGTATTTTCAAGACCGACAACATAGGAAAGAAGTCTTTCGGTCATATCGGGATAAACGTCATAACGGTTCTGAAGAACATTCGTGATGTCCTTATTGCCGCCGTAAGCATCAATTCTGATTTCTACTGTCGGCTCCGTAGCAGCTTCCGCACCCTCTGCAGCTGAATAAATATAAATGGCTTCAGGAGCGGAGGACAGGCGGTACTCGTAATTGGTGTTATAGGACATATAGTTGCCGTCCGCCTTAGAATCAACCGAATATACCCGGTGATTCGTGCTGTCATAAGATATCATATCGGCGCCCGTACTGAAAGAAGACAGGTCGCTCGATGTTGTGACAAATCTCGGGCTTCCGGTTGCAAAGTCAAGAATCAGATAACCGTTGTATTCATTGTAGAACTTAAATACGCCGTCAGTATCCGTCGCGATGCATTTCCATTTGATCGAGTTATCATCGCAGTCAAAATAAATCGTATCTCCGTTTTCCTCAATCGTAATATTCGGGTTGGAGTAAAGGCGTTTTTCGCCGCTCGACGATGACGTATAGGTATAACAGTTCATCGGATAGGATGTTGCGCCGGGGGTGGCCGTCGTATTGAAAGCATAATACTTACCGGCCTCAAAATGATCCGTAAGCACATATCTTGTGTAGCCCTCGACCGAACCGCTGATGGTGTTGGGCACAACCTTTAACGTAGTTCTTGCCGTTGCGGATTGGTAGGTCCCGTCTGCCGAAGCCTTTCTTGCAGTTGCAGTAAGCGTAATAATCGTTTCGCCGCCGGCACCGGTGTATGTGACAACGCCGTTTTCGTCAACGGTCGCAACGTCGGGATTGCTTGAAGACCATGTATAAGCAATGTCCTCGGTTTCAAAGTTGACGGGTCTCGGAAGCAGGGTTTCCGTCTGCCATTTGCAGATATCTCTTCTTTCGGCAACCGTTCCGTCGATATCCTGATACATTGAGCGGATATGAACCGCTTCCTCAAGAACGGTTTCTTCAAAAAGATATACGCCTGAGCTTTCTCCGTCGTCAGCGTTACCGCCGCGGAAGTTGCCG
>JBJFHV010000242.1:0-2304 GCA_051894015.1 Acutalibacteraceae bacterium
ACGCTTATAGGCAAGCGAGGAATCAAGCCCCCAGAACACCTTGACGATACGAAGCGTCGCCTGCGTTACCGGTTCGGAAATATCACCGCCGGCAGGAGAAACAGCTCCGATAACACTTAAAGATCCTTCTCTTTCGTCTTGACCGAGGGAAATTACCCGTCCGGCGCGCTCGTAAAACTGAGCAAGTCTTGAGCCTAAGTAAGCGGGGTAACCTTCTTCACCCGGCATTTCCTCAAGCCGTCCGGACATTTCACGAAGAGCCTCCGCCCACCGTGAAGTCGAGTCCGCCATCAAGGCTACGCTGTACCCCATATCACGGAAGTATTCGGCAATCGTGATACCGGTGTAAATGGACGCTTCTCTTGCCGCAACGGGCATATCCGAGGTGTTGGCAATCAGAACGGTTCTTTCCATCAGCGACTTGCCCGTATGCGGGTCAATCAGCTCCGGGAATTCGTTTAAAACGTCGGTCATCTCGTTGCCGCGTTCGCCGCAGCCGATATAAACAACGATATCCGCCTCTGCCCACTTGGCAAGCTGATGCTGTGTGACGGTTTTTCCGCTTCCGAACGGACCCGGAATGGCGGCAACTCCGCCCTTGGCAATCGGGAAAAGAGAGTCAATCACTCTCTGACCCGTGACAAGCGGCATATCGGGAGACAGCTTTTTAGAAAAAGGTCTGCCCTTTCTCACCGGCCATTTCTGCATAAGCGTTACCGGGTGATCCACACCTTTTTTGTCCGTGATGACCGCAACAGTATCCGAAACGGTATATTCGCCCTCAGCAATTTCCTTCACGGTACCGCTCATTTTCGGCGGTAACATAATTTTGTGTAAAACGACATCGGTTTCCCGGACGGCGCCGAGGACGTCACCGCCGCTTACAGTATCGCCGACCTTGACTTCGGGAAGAAACTTCCATTTCTTTTCACGGTTTAACGCCGGAACTTCAATACCTCTTTGCAGATTGTTGCCGGCGATTTTCATAATTTCGACAAGCGGCCTTTGAATTCCGTCGAAAATCGAACCAATCAGTCCCGGTCCGAGTTCAACGCTCAACGGCTCACCCGTTGATTCAACCGGCTCGCCCGTTTTCAGCCCCGACGTTTCTTCGTAAACCTGAATCGACGCTTTATCGCCGTGCATTTCTATGATTTCTCCGATCAGTCTTTTGTCGCTGACACGTACTACGTCAAACATATTCGCTTCTCTCATTCCGGAAGCGACAACAAGAGGACCGGAGACCTTTGTAATGGTGCCTGTATTCACAATTTATCACCTGTTTCGATAAAATAATCAGTTAATAATATCCGAGCCGACCGCTTTTTCAACAAAACGGCTGACATTTTTCATTCCCTCACCTGTATTGCCGCTGACACCGGGAATCGGAATAATCGCCGGTGTAACCGCTTCGGTGTATTTCTCTATTTCCTGCGGGATCATGGACGCAAGCTTTTCGGTAATATAGATCACCGCATAATTGTCGTTCGCCATTCTTTTTAAAAGCTTTTCCGCTTCCTGCTTTTCGTCGGCAAAATAAACCTCAAGACCGATTGAAGCGAAGCCCTGAACGCTGTCTCTGTCGCCGATGGCTGCTATTTTATACATATAAGGCTCTCACCCTTTCTCTCAAAGCGTCGTCGGAAAGTCTGTTCTGCTTCCCGCCGAGAACAATGCGGACGCACTTGAGCTCCGCCTGCTTCGCATAGTAAAAAGCCAGAACCGGCTCAAAACCGAGGAACATGTACTTCGCTTTTTTCGCTTCTTCTATTACAGCGTCATCACAGTATTTTTCGAACTCAACAGTGCTTTTTTCAAGAAGCTGCGAAGCCGTTTGATAATCGGTTTTTTGAAGATAATCCAAAAGCTCCTTTTCGCCCTTCTCGCTTTTTTCAATCAGCGTTTTCCGGTCAAGTGCTCCGCCGTCCGAAATCGCTTTTTCGAGGAAGGATGCGCTTTTTCCCGTTTTTGCCGAACGGTAAGCCGTCTTGATATCGGCGAACGTACAAAGAAGCCTTGCGATATCTTTGGCAAGCTCACATTTGCTTTCCTTTGAAAGACGGGAAAGCTCATCAAGCGCGGCGCGGTCAATGATAATGTCCGCCGCCTGTCCGCTTTCACTTGTCAAGGCCGCCTGATATGCCTCTTTTGCCGTATTGCCCATTTTTTCGCCCAACGCGTCAAAATCATGCTGTTTTACGCTTGTCTGAAGCATTTCAAGATCAATCGACGTGGGATAAACAAACAGTCTGTCCGGTGTCACACCGACAAACGAAGCCTTTACGGCCGCTTTTAAATTGAAGT
>JBJFHV010000243.1:0-2298 GCA_051894015.1 Acutalibacteraceae bacterium
CGCCGAAAGCCGGAGCGACGCACGGCATTACCGGGTCAATCGGCTTCCGTTTGTTCCGAACACACGGAAAGAAAGAGAAGAACGCTGTTTGCAGATTTTCGATATGCAGGTGTCGGGACTTGAAAAGCGCCTTGAAGTGACGAAATGCCGCCCTGTAATCGGTGTTTCGGGCGGACTCGATTCGACGTTGGCTCTTTTGGTCAGCGTTAAGGCCGCCGAAAGGGTAGGGCTGAAAGCAAATGACGTTGTCGGCATTACGATGCCCTGCTTCGGAACGTCGGACAGAACATATAACAATTCGCTCAAGCTGATGAAAACGCTCGGTGTGACAGCGGTCGAAATCCCGATCAAAGACGCGTGTCTTCAGCATTTTAAAGATATCGGTCAGCCGGCGAATCAATACGATCTGACATACGAAAACAGTCAGGCGAGAGAACGTACGCAGGTGCTGATGGATTACGCCGGAAAGGTCGGCGGCCTTGTTGTCGGAACGGGTGATCTGAGCGAGCTGGCTCTCGGCTGGTGCACCTACAATGCCGATCATATGAGTATGTACGGTGTCAATGCGAGCATCCCGAAAACGCTTGTCCGCTGGCTGATTGACAGCACAGTCAGCTGTAACCTTTTCCCAGAAAGTAAGGAAGTGTTAAAAGATGTGTTGGATACGCCGATCAGCCCTGAACTTCTTCCGCCCGACGAAAACGGAAAGATCAGTCAGCAGACCGAAGAGCTTGTCGGCCCCTATGCGCTTCACGATTTCTTCCTTTACTATGTGCTTCGTTTCGGTTTTGAACCCGAGAAGATTTTCTTCCTTGCCGAAAAAGCGTTTGACGGTGTGTTTGACAAACCGACAATTCTCAAATGGCTCAAAAGCTTTTACCGCCGTTTCTTTTCTCAGCAGTTTAAACGAAGCTGTCTGCCCGACGGGGTAAAGGTCGGTTCGGTTTGTCTTTCTCCGAGAGGAGACTGGCGAATGCCGAGCGATGCCGAAGCGAAAATCTGGCTTGAAAGAGCGGAAAAGATCAATGCATAATGCGTAATGCGCAATTGCGGGTTGGTGTGCAAACAGTCAGTTTTTTCCCGCCGAGCGGGAATCATACAATACAAAAACAAAGGAGAGAATACCCATGCTTATTAAAAAAATTGTTTCATTATTCCTGTGTCTTTCGCTGTCGTTTATTGCGGCAATTGACAACGGCGGAGAAAATACGCTTGACAATGCGGAGTACCTCGGCTCAAAGTATTTTGCAGGTGCCGATGCCCGCTGTTCGACGCAGGGAATCACCAACGACGGCGAGTATTATTACACGACCGGAGCGGTTGTTGCTTTAGGCTTCAGCGGTCTTCAGAAAATTGACATTGAGACCGGAGAGGTTGTTTTGCAGAACACAAATGCCATGCCGAAGGAACTGAAAAAGCAGAGCTTTAACCATCTCGGAGGCTGTACCTATTTTGAGGGCAAAATTTACGTTGCCGTGGAGGACATCATGAGAAAGCACCCGTGTATTGCGGTTTTCTCGGCGGACACACTTGAATTTACGGGTGAATACAAAATTCTTGACGAAACGGTTCAGCCGAACGGCAATCTTCCGTGGTGCGCCGTGGACGAAGAAAACAGAATCCTTTACACCGGTGTTTCAAGAGGCGGCGAGTTTGTCAATGCGCTGAACATTGACACGCTTGAACTGATTGAAAAACGACCGATTGAGCATTCCCTGTACCGCATTCAGGGCGCAGAGTTCTTTGAGGGTCTGCTTTACATTTCCTGCAACGATGAAACCAAGGTTAAGCACGTTTACTCGGTTGATCCCGAAAGCGGCGAGATCAAGACCGTACTCGAAAGAAAGAGCGGAACGAACAGCGTTGAAGCGGAGGGTATCACCGTGAGAACGGCCGATGACGGAAGCTTGCTTCTTGACGTGCTTGACGTAATCAATTCGTTTAACTCTGCTTTGAGAACCTACAAAGTCAACGAGTGATCAACTGTTATATTATCCATGACAAATGCCGCCGAACGGATTCGGCGGCATATTTTATCGCGATGTTTGGAATTTGAAAAGGGCATAATCCGGCTTATCGGTCGTGTGGCGGTCGCGTGGCGGTCGCGTGGCGACGCCAATGCCGGGGTACATGTTACTTAATTGAAAGTTGAGTGCCCGAGCAGTGGGCTAAGCGATAAAATTGAGTTTGTCTTGCTAATAGTTAGTTTGTACTTTTTAGATTTGGCTTCTTCTATATATCTTTACCTTTGCGCTAGTGCCGCGCGGGCACATACTTTCTGACGCTTTGGTCAGGCCG
>JBJFHV010000244.1:0-2288 GCA_051894015.1 Acutalibacteraceae bacterium
AGCATAAAGCTTGGGTTTCTTCCCTGTCTTTTCGGAGTAAATCCGTACTACGGCAAAATAAACAAGAACGATCAGAGCGATGATTTCCAAAGCGATAAACAGCTTGGATTTCAGTACGCTTGAAACGCCCGTCATAATCAGCCCCGGGAGGCTTAAGCCGACGGAATCCGCAGCGACAAGATTGACCGTAGCAAGGACCTTGTTGGCATAAATAATATTCGCCTTACAAATAACCTTGCCCTTGCTTACCGGCGCCATAATCCTTGACGGCATGGAATCCGCAACGGGCTCGATTAAAACCGAATGGCTGGTAACCTTAGACGGGACGAGTACCGAAACCTCGCTTTCGGGCGTCAGCTGCAAGCTGTCCGTATCTTTTCCGCAGGAAACGGGAACACTGTACACAATTTGACCGGGACTTGCGACAACACGGAATCTGATATTGTTATATGCCCATTTGAGCATTGCTTTCGCATCAGTCATGCATGTGTTTTCGTCCACCTTATCGTTATCAATATCCTTCAGACTGCCTTTCATAACAACCGTCAGATAAGAATAGCCGTCCATAGTCGAAGTAACGGCTATACACTCGCCGGCTTTTTCGGTTGTGGTCTGTTTTCCGCCTGTAACCGACGGATGATAATAGTCGGCAATCGACGATGTTGTCATTCTGTTGCTTCCGGTAAAGGTTTTTTCATCGCTCTGGTCGGTTTTCGGCAACGTACACGACTTCAGATTAAATGCCTTGGAAAAAACAGGATAATTCAGGGCATATTTGATGATTTTCGAAACGTCCTCGGCGGTCGTATATTGCCCCTCGGCATCAAATCCGAGCATATCGGTTATGTTTGTGTTGGTGCAGCCGATCTTTTTCACAAGGTTGTTGATCTCCTGCGTAAACGCTTCTTTGGTTTTACTGATATTGTAAGCGATAACGCTTTCAACATCATTCGCGCCGTAAACAATAAGACAATCAACCAGCTGTCGCTTTGTAAAGGTCTCCCCTGCCTTGATTCCCGCAACACGGACGCCGAAATCATATTTTACCAAAGAAAGCGATTCTTCCGTAACCGTAACACTTTGCTTAAGATCTCCCCACTGCTCAATCGCAACCACGGCGGCGGCAAGCTTTGCAAAAGCGGCAGGCGCTACGGCCTTATCCTGATTCTTGCTGAATATCACCTCGTCATTGTCGAGACTTATCATATAATAAGCGTAAGATTGAAGTTCATTTGTGATTTGCTCCGAATTGAAGTCAGCGCCGCAAAACAAAACGGAAGAAAGCGCCGACAGAAGCGTCAGAACCGTAAGAAAATATAACAAAAATTTTTTCATTCACATACACCCGCATTTATGTTTACAACAAGATTGAAATATAGAATAAAATATGATAAAATGCTTTTGAAAGCATTTTGCTTGTCTTTGAATAGCTTATCTATTATAGCAAACCGAGCTGCGAAAATAAACGCTTTTGACCAAAATTTACAATTATTTTCATTATTTGTTGCACATTTTCGATACTGCGGATGATCGGAAAGAGTGTATCATTTTACTATTTCAAGAATTTAAGAAAGGAACGAAAAACGATACAAGTATCCGCCCGGCGTTTCATCTTGTTGAATGTCTTGTATCGAACGGATTTTACTATGATATACGTTACCGGTGATACTCACGGAATTCCGTCGCGATTTGACGAGCCTTGCCTTCGGTCGCTCGGTCGTGACGACACGCTCATTGTCTGCGGCGATTTCGGTTTTCTTTGGGACGGCTCAAAGGAAGAAATGAATACGCTCAAAAAACTGAGCAAAAAAAAGTACACGATCTGTTTTATCGACGGAACACATGAAAACTTCGATATGTTAAGCAAGCTGAAAGTAAAAAGATGGAACGGCGGAAAGGTTCATCAGATTTCCGACAACATTATTCACTTAATGCGCGGTCAGGTTTTCACAATCGAAGGTCAGAAGATTTTTACAATGGGCGGCGGTGAAAGTCCCGATATCGAAATCCGTTTTGAAATGAACACCTGGTCGGAAATGGAAATACCGACAAGAGACGAGCTGGTTGAGGGCGTTGACAACCTTCAGAAATATCAGGGAAATGTCGATATCGTCATCACGCATGAGCCTCCGGCAAAAATCAAGGATTTCATGATGCTCAAGCAGCCGCACGAAGCGAGCATTACCGCAGTCAACACCTATCTTGAGGACGTAAACAGAACCTGCAAATTCAAGCATTGGTACTTCGGTTCCATGCATATTGACAAATTTATTTCTTCCACTCACGTC
>JBJFHV010000245.1:0-11128 GCA_051894015.1 Acutalibacteraceae bacterium
AGTAGCTAAATCCAGAAAGTACAAATCGACTTTTATCCCGACAAACTAAAATTTACCGTCAAGCTCACGGCTCGGGTTGTCGGATAAAAATTAAGCACCATGTACCCCGGGATCGACGTCGTCACACGACCCCGGCATTGGAGTCGCCATGCGACCGGCGCGGTCGCTTTGCTCCCGGAGCCGACAAGGCTTCGTATGTAAGGATCAAAGCTTTTCGATCAGTTCCCGGTTTTCGACATCGTCAACAAGAATACAGTCTTTTGCCCCGTCATAAGGCGGTGCTTTTTTCAGCTCGGGATATAATTTTTGCGCTTGTTCGGTCATTTTGAAAAACAATCGGTCGTCACAGACCATTGCAAAAAACTTTCCGTTCAGATAAAAGCCGTATTCGCCGAACATTTTACGGTATGTGATTTCACCGGCGGCGCTCATCTGATCGGCAATAAATTTTACAAAATCCAAATTTGATGCCATACTCATTCTCCTTTGTGAAATGACCCGATTTCAATCAGATTGCCCTCCGGATCGGCGATATAGCAGGTTCTCTGTCCCCACGGACAGGTCGTCGGCGGCATAACGGACTGTGCACCGTTTCGGACTGCCTTCTCATAAGCGGCGTCCACGTCTTTGAAGCTGTTGACGCTGAGTGCCGTTTCAAAATGTCCGCAAAGCCCGTCGGCATATCCGAAAGACCGGCCGGTCAGTTTTTCAAAATCTCTTCTTGCGTAAAGCAAAAATAACGTACCGTCTTTTTCCAGATAAACATTTGATGTGTTCTCCTCTTCTTTGATTTCGAAGCCGAGAACGTCACGGTAAAACCGTATCATGGTCGGCATATCCTTGACCATGATCCCGAATCCGTCAAGCTTCATATTTCATACCTCCTGATCTTTCTTGAAATCCATAATACCATGAAACAAAAGTATAAATCAAGGCATCTCAAAAGGGTTTCCTTCAGAAAAAAGAAGCCGCCCGAGGTCAGGCAGCTCACTCTTATTTTAAAAATGGGTATTATCTTGTCAGAACGCCGCCGTCCGCATACAGAAGCAAGAGAATGTCCGTTTCTTCCCCGGTTTCGGTGTCAACATAGATCAGAACCTCCTGATTCTTTTTGTCCTTGCAGTGAAGCTCGTAGCAAAGCCGTTCTCCTGCGTATTTTGTCGGGATCATCGCTTTTTTGCTGTTTAAAAATATCAGGGTTTCCGAAAGAGCTTCTCTTGCCTGCTTTTCGGTGATTTTCGGTTCGGTGATATTCCGGTAACAATGATTCATCAGATATCCCCTTGCGTCAACGGCGGCAATTTCGCCCTTGTCAAGCGTAACGCTGACCTTGATCAGATCCGAGTAATACGTGATACCGTCCGCTTCGTAAGCAAGGTTCACCGTGCAAACGCCGTCATAGGTGGAATAATAGCTTTCTTTCATGCTCTTATACCCGATTTTTTCCAGATAAGCTTTGGCTCGTTTGACGGCTTCCTTTTCGTTGATGGAAACAATGCCCGAATAATCGGGATTGGTGATATAGCCGAGTAAGCCTCCCTTTTTCGTTACGGCAACCGTCTTTCCGCTTTTTGAAAAGCAATACATTGCGATTTTTCCGTTTTCGTCGCTTTCCCGTTTCAGCTCGGTCGGTTTGGCGCCGATGTATTCGGCGGCCTTTTTTCTGGCTTCCGAAAAGGTGATGATACTTTCGTTTTTTAACATCTCGGCGTCTCTTTCCAGTACGCTGTCGGCGAACGGACCGTCATAAATCAGTGTCGGATAATCGGCAAGCGATTGTTCGGTGTCGTTGACCGAGTCCACATAATAGGCGCTTTCGCCGTCCTCGTCCGACGTGATCAGCTTCGAAGCCTTTTCAAGCGATACCGACCCGTCGTAACAGCCGTCACGGACGGTGCCGAGTCCCTCACTTAATGACCTTGAGTATTCATAAAGCTTGCTGAGCGATTCCCGCTCTTTTTGGCCGATCGGCGTGTTTTCTTCGGCATTTTTGTTGACCGAAGACGTGAAATCGCCGACCTGCGACAAAAATTTATAGATGGTGTCTGTTATCATATTTTCGTTCGTAAGCTGACCGAGACTGACCTTGGCGCAAGAGGAGCTGCGGTTGAGCTGTTCACAGATTTCGGCAAGCATCGGTCCCGAAGAAGAGTAAAGCCCTTTTTGCAGCGAAACCGTGATGCTGTCAAGATTTTCGCAAAGCTCGCTGATTGCTCTTTGAGAAGAAGCCAGCATAAGTGTCCGGTATTTGTTGGCTTTGACGGCGTTGACAATGGCACATACACCGAACAAAAGTGTGACCGCTGTCAGAAACGATATAATTCTGATATATTTTCTTCGTTTTGCGGTTTCCATTTTTTATGATCCTCCTTGAACCCTGATGAGGTTTAATGTTGCATTAAAAAACATCTCGTACTATATTTTTGACAGCAATTTTAAAAATTATCCCGCAGAGCGAAAAATTATATCAAGGGAATCTCAAAGAAAAAATGTGAACAAATTGAGGCTTTTTTGGAAGAGGTTAACGAAATTTTTAAAAAATTTCACCGAGATTTTTTTGTTCTGTCGTTGCATATATATAGATTTTATTGTATAATAGTTAGGATTATTGTGAGGAGGTGTGCCCTACGGAAGCGTATCTGGATAACAGCGCAACAACCCGTGTCTGTCCCGAAGCGATCGACCGGATGCTTGACTGTATGAAAAACAATTGGGGCAATCCGTCCTCTCTCCACGAAAAGGGTATGGCGGCCGAGGATCTGCTCGAAGAAGCAAGAAAGTGTGTTGCCAAAAGCGTAGGCTGTGATGCGTCGGAAATTATTTTTACAAGCGGCGGAACACAAAGCAACAATATCGCCGTTTTCGGTTCCGTTTCTGCCCAACGGCGCAAGGGCAACAAAATCATCACCAGTGCCGTTGAGCATCCGAGCGTGATGAAAGCGTTCGACCGGCTCGAAAATGAAGGGTACGAGGTTGTACGGCTTTCGGTCGATTCGTTCGGTCGCGTTGATCTTGAGCAGTTAAAGAATGAGCTGAACGAAAAAACGGTGCTCGTTTCCGTGATGGCGGTCAATAATGAGCTTGGCACGATCGAACCGATCAGAGAGATCTCCGCCCTCATCAAAAAAAGCGGCTGTCCGGCTCTTTTCCATGTCGATGCCGTTCAGGCGTTCGGGAAGATACCGCTGTCCGTCCGCTCGCCGGGTGTTGACTTAATGAGTGTCAGCTCCCATAAAATCCACGGGCCGAAAGGCGCCGGTGCCCTTTACGTCAAAAAGGGTGTACGGCTTGTATCACCCGTTGTCGGCGGAGGACAGGAAAAAGATATCCGTCCGGGTACCGAACCGATGCCGGCGATTGCAGGCTTCTATGGTGCGGTCAGTGCGCTTGACACGAAAAATAGTCTTGAAAAAATAACCGCTTTACGGAATATGACAGTTGAAAAGCTGAAAAATATTGACGGCGTGGTGATCAACAGTCCGGACGATGCGTTGCCGTATATTCTCAACATATCTTTGCCGGGCCTTCCGTCGGAGGCGGTTTTGAATCTTCTTTCGAACCGGAATGTTTATGTTTCGTCCGGCTCGGCGTGTGCAAAGGGACATAAAAGCCCTGTGCTGATTGCCGCAGGACTTGCCCCCGAACTCATCGATTCATCACTTCGGATCAGCTTCTCGAGATTTACCGAAGAAGAAGAAACCGAAATGCTGCTTGACTCGATCCGTACAGCGCTTTCAACACTCAGAAGGAAAAAGTGAATTTATGAAAAAAGTAATCCTGATCAAAAACGGCGAGCTTGCCTTGAAAGGTTTAAACCGCTCGACCTTTGAAGATATACTCGTAAAAAACTTAAAACGCAGACTTTCTCCGTTGGGAGAGTTTAAGTTCATCAAATCGCAGTCCACCGTTATCGCGGAACCGCTTGACGAAAGCGTGGATTTTGACGAAGCCGTCGAACGCGTCAGCCGCGTTTTCGGTATTGCAGGCTTTTCAGTCGCGGGTGTCAGCGAAAAGAATATTGAAAAAATCAAGGAAGATACGCTTCGGATGCTTTCCGATGAACTTCATGCGGCCAAAACCTTTAAGGTCAATGCCAAACGAAGCGACAAGAAATTCCCGCTCAAAAGTCCCGAAATCTGCCGTGAGGTCGGCGGCCACATTCTTTCGAAGATTCCGTCGCTCAAGGTGGACGTGCATAATCCCGATATCATCGTCAACGTGGAAGTCCGGGACAAAAACGTCTTTATCCACGGCAATCAGCTCAAGGGCGCAGGCGGTATGCCCGTCGGCTCGTCCGGAAGAGCGGCGCTTCTGATCTCGGGCGGTATCGACAGTCCCGTTGCCGGTTATATGATGGCAAAAAGAGGGCTGACGCTTGACGCAATTCATTTCGCCGCCGAGCCGTATACAAGCAAAAGGGCCGAAATGAAAGTCAGACAGCTTGCCTCGATTGTTGCCCGTTACAGCGGCCGAATCAACTTCATGGTCGTTCCCTTTACCGAAATTCAGGAAGCGATCAAGGACAACTGTCCCGAGGAGCTGTTTACGATTATCATGAGACGCATGATGATGCGGATTGCTTTGCGGCTTGCCGAAAAAGACAACTGTAAAGCACTGATTACCGGCGAAAGCTTAGGCCAGGTCGCGTCGCAGACCATCGGCGCACTTGCCTGTACCGACGCGGTGTGCACCATGCCCGTTTTCCGTCCGCTGATCGGAATGGACAAGGAAGAAATCATCACCATCGCAAGAAAAATCGACACGTTCGAGACCTCGCTTCTTCCTTTTGAGGACTGCTGTACGGTCTTTACGCCGAAGCACCCGAGAACGAGACCCGAACTCGAATACATTGAAAAAGCCGAAGCGGCATTTGATTTTGCGCCGCTTATTGAAAAGGCATGCAGCGATACAAGATACGAATCCGTCGACTGATTATTGAAGAAAGGAAGAGATGCAAATGAAATGTGAGCTGATCTCGGTCGGAACCGAAATTCTGTTGGGTGATATTGTCAATACGAACGCTCAGTATCTTGCCCGCCGCCTTGCGGACAACGGTATCAGCGTCATGTTTCAGCATACCGTCGGAGACAACGAGAAGCGGCTGGCCGATACGCTTGACCTCGCTTTTGAAAAGAGCGATATGGTCATTACGACCGGAGGCTTGGGACCCACGCCCGACGACCTGACGAAAGAGGTCTGCGCCGAATATTTCGGGCTTCCTCTTGTCGAAGACAAAAACAGCCTTTCAAAAATCGAAGAATATTTTCAATCGAAAAAACTCACGATGCCGTCGTCAAACGCCAAGCAGGCAATGATGCCCAAAGACAGCATCATTCTCGAAAATAAAAACGGTACGGCGCCCGGCTGTATTATGGAAAAGGACGGAAAAATCATCATTGTGCTTCCCGGCCCTCCGGGTGAGATGAAGCCGATGTTTGAGGACGGCGTTGTGCCGTATATTCAAAAATTTTCCGACGGTGTGATCAAGTCGCATAATATCCGGACATTCGGAATCGGCGAAAGTGCCATGGCGCAAAAGGTCGGAGATTTACTTGACACGAGTAATCCCACCGTCGCTCCGTACGCAAAAAGCGCAGAGGCTCTTTTACGGGTCACCGCCAAAGCCGAAACCGAAAAGGAAGCCGAAGAACTCATGAAGCCGGTTCTTGACGAAATTCAGACAAGACTTGACGGCTATATTTACGGAATCGACAGCGAAAGCATCGAAGAATCCACGGTCGAACTTCTCAAGCAAAAAGGTCTGACCGTTGCAACGGCCGAATCGTGCACAGCCGGCCTTGTTTCCAAAAGGCTGACCGATATCTCCGGCTCGTCCGCTGTTTTTACCTGCGGTGTGACCGCATACGCCAACGAAATCAAAGAAAAAGTGCTCGGTGTGAAAAAAGAGCATCTTCAAAAATACGGAGCCGTAAGCGAAGTCGTTGCCGCCGAAATGGCGCTCGGAGCTGTCCGTGTTTCGGGTGCCGATGCGGCTGTTTCCGTTACGGGTATTGCAGGTCCTCTGAGCGACAGCACGGACAAGCCCGTCGGTCTCGTTTACCTCGCTCTTTCCGACGGAAAAAAAGTCAAAATCATCGAACTTCATTTACGGCAGTCGGGCGACTCCTGCCGCGAATATAACCGGACGGCAAGCGCCTCAAACGCGATTAATCTGCTTCGGCTGTTCGCTCTGTCCTATCCCGAAATGCCCGAGGGCTCGGTTGACGCCGAAGACTATATCAGTAAGTTTTAAAGGAAGCGAAGCATGAAGAATATTTACGAAGACGGTAACGACCGCAGCAACATGGAAGACATCGGAAGCGGAAGTGCTCCTCTTTCAGATGACGCGAACGCAAAACCGAATCATCTGCCGCCGCAAAACAGTGACAGTCTCTTCGTCAAGGCGGCGCAAAACTCACCGCCGGCGAATTCTCAGCCGACAAATCCCGGCGCGGCCGCGCCGAACCTTACACCGGAACAGATCGCGGCCCTTTTCGGTCAGTTTTTGACACAGATGTCGGCTAACAATCCGCCTGCTGCCGCAACGCAGGCCGTGCCGAACAACGGCGAACCCGTTTCGCCCGTTCAACCTCAGCAACCGAATAACACCGGCAAGCGTATCCTTTATCAAAGCGAGGACTTTGATGAAAAAGGCACACCCGAAAGAGCCGAACGGTTTCTTCTTGATGAGGGCGACCGGGAAGAAGCAAGAAAAAAGAGCTTTTATGACGATGATGAGCTGTTTGACGCCGAAAACCAGACCGTGATCCAAACGCCGTCATCGGTTAAAATGACGGATTTCGGAGACAGCTTCAGTATCGCCGAGGTGGACATCGACAGCGACAATCTTCCTTCTCTTCCGGATCAGAAAACGAAGCCGCAGACACCGCCGGTTGTCCGTCACGGTACAACAGGACCGTCAAGAACCCCTTCGGGAAGCGCATTTGCTCCGCCGATCCGGCAGTCGGGCGGACAAAGAGGACCGTCCAACCCGATTTATCCGACGCAGCCGCAGGTCGTCAGACCCTCATACGCTCAGGCGGTCAATACCGACTTATACAACCGTGCAAGCTTTACTTCGACCGATGTTGACGAAAACGAAACGCCGGCAAAGAAAAAGAAAAAACCGTCGGATATCATTCGGATCGTTGTGCTGACGATTTCTCTGATTGCTATTGTTGTTGCAAGCGGTGTTCTGATCAGAGAATATAAGCTTCATAAAGACAATGAGAAGCTGGAAGCCGACATTTCAAATCTTATCATTGACGAGCCCGAATCGACGACCAAGAAGAAAACCGAGAAAACGACGAAGAAAAACAGCAGTGAAAAGACAACCAAGGCGGCAACAACAGCCGCTCCGACAACCACAAAGACCCTGACGCCGGAGGAACAATGGGCACAGATTAAGGCGGAATATCCGAACGTTGTTTTTCCGGAGAATCTTCAGCTGAAATATGCGAAGCTTTATGCCACCAATCAGGAGTTCGTCGGTTACCTCAGCGCGGAGGGAATCGGTCTGAGCCTTCCGGTCGTTCAGACAACGGATGACGAAAAATATCTGAAGAAGAATTTTTACGGTCAGAATACAAAATACGGCTGTCCGTTTGTCACGCACCTGAACAACATCGAAACACTGGATATGAACACCGTTATTTTCGGTCATCACATGAATGACGGAACGGTTTTCGGTGCACTTGACAAATACAAAACCATTGACGGCTTTAAAAAAGCTCCGGTCATCACATTCAATACTCTTTATAAAAACTACAAATGGAAAGTAATTGCCGCCTTTATTACGAATGCAGACGAAAAGGACGACAACGGTTTTGTTTTCCGATATTATTTCACTTCTCTTTCAACTGAGGAAAGATATGCCGCTTATCTCAACGAGCTTGCCCAGCGGTCTCTTTACGATACGGGCGTTGATGTTTTGCCGTCGGATAAGATCCTGACTCTTTCCACCTGCTCTCATGAATTTGATGATGCAAGATTCGTTGTTGTTGCAAGACTTCTGCGTACGGGCGAAAGCGAAGATGTCGATGTAAGCCGTGCGTCTGTCAACAGCAACCCGAGATATCCTCAGGCATATTACGACAAGAAAAAGCAAAAAAATCCTTATGCCAATGCCTCTCAGTGGCAGGTTGGTTGATTCGTTTCACAGTGTAAAATATGAAGAAAGGACGGAACAGAACGGTCACATCACAATATTATGCCGTCTGTTCACGGGATGAATAATATGATTAGACTTTTGACGCTTGAAAATCTGTCTGCGTTTTCTTCTGATGCGGTATATAAAATATGCCTGTCTCTTGAACGCTTTTCCATGACAGATGAAAACATTCTCAGCTATCCTACGGAAGACGCTTTGTTTTATGCCGTTGACACTTATCTGAGCGCCGGAGACGAGGTTATCGTGGCGGCTGAGCCGTCAAACTATAATTCGATGAAAAAGGATCTTTTGTCCTCTCTTTCGATTGCCTCCTATTCCTGCCCGGAAATTGCCCAGAATATCGCCATGTCCTCCGATGAGCAGGACAATAAATTCGATATGCAGGCTATGTGTACGATTGCGGAAAACAGTGTATATCTATTAAGCGCGGACGGGCTTTACAGCGGCTTTTCCGTCAATGCCTTAAACGGCAGACTGACTTATTTGCCGCTTGACTTTGCAAGACTTGACAGTATCCTTTTAAGCTTTATCGATCAATGCCTTGACCCGAAGCCGGCAGAACCGGAGATTGTTGAACCGAACGAAAGCTACGAGAATCCGGATTCCGCTCAGCCGGAAAATCCCTATGATTTTTCCGAGCCGGTCAGCAAGATGGTCTATTCGCTGATGCAGCTTGACAGACGGCTTGCCATCGCGACGGGCGAAGCGACCATGTGGATCTATAATCTTTACGACAAGATCGACGGACTCAGCGATGTGGTCAACTTCGTTGAAGTGATTGACGAGCCGGAGCCCGAAGAAGTTCAGCAAGAAGCGGAACAAGAGACAACAGCTGTTTCCGATGAAGAATCCGCAGAACCTGCCGCATCAGATGATACGCCGTCAGACGAAGAGGCAGAGCCGAAAGAAGAAGCTGACGAGCCGAAAGAAAAGGAAAGCATTTCCGCCAAAACCATTCGCTTTGCAAGAGAAGCGATGCGCAACACCGACAGTGATTTCGGCGCCGCGATTTCCGACGTTTATACAAGTGAAAACGAGGACGGAACGACCAATTACTTTGCTTTTGTTGCCATTGCCGATCAGAAGGGTGCAAAGGCGAAGAAAATCAACACGGTCAGCTACGAAGACGCTCAGCTTTTGCTTCCGCATTGTGTCACCGTTCTTTCCGAAACCGTGTGTCAGAAGGTTGATGCGATTTCCACGGCTCTTTCTCTTGACAACGAGGATGCTTCGGGCGGTGAAAAAGGCGAGGAAAAGAAGCTTTCAAAGGGCATGATCGCTTTTGCCGTGATTATTTTTGCCGTGGCGATTATCAGTCCGATCATTATTCTGACCAGTATTGCCTCCGGAGGACGGTCAAACGGCGACACCACAACAACGCTTCCGTTCAACCAGGTTCTTCTTCCGACCGATCAGACGACGGGTTCCGATATTTTCGGAACAACCGCACAATCGACGGATATCTTCGGAACCTCTCCCACCGGTCAGACAACGGCGGCCGGTGTAACGGATTCGATTTTTGCTCCGGCTGCGGAACCGACAGCGGCGGATATCTCCGTTGCAACAACGACACCTGTTGTTTCCTCAACCAAGGGTACGTTTACATTTTATGTTTTCGGCTACGGCCACGGTGTCGGACTCAGTCAGACGGGAGCCAATGCGCTTGCCGCCCAGGGAAAGAGCTTTGCGGAAATTCTTGCCAACTACTATTACGGCGCAATTCTTGTCAGCGGCGACACTTATCCCGAAAAGATCAACTATAAGGGAACCGACTATTCAACAAGAGATTTTCTTGCCGGAGCACTTTATGCCGAAATGGGCGACAGCTTCAATCATGAAGCACTGAAAGCGCAGGCAATCGCAATTTATACCTTTGCCAAGTATTATCAGTATTCGGTCAGCGAAAGCGGCGTTGCGTTTAAAACAGGAGCGTCCCAGAAAATGTATGAGGTTGTTGATGAAATCATCAAGAACGGCTTCTATATTGCCGCCAACGCACAAGGTGAGACTGCACTGACGCCGTTCCACGCAACAAGCGCAGGTAAAACCACTTCGTACCGGAACGTCTGGGGCAGTGAGACCGACGGCATTGAGCTTACTTATCTTGCCGGCGGAAGACCCAGCCCCGACGAAAGCAGTGTGCAGGACTTCAAGACCGTTGTCACTATGACAAGCGATGAATTCAAGTCCCTTGCCGAGTCCAAAGGTCTCGGAATTTCCTGCAGCGGTGATCCGGCAACGTGGATTTCGATTATTTCACATGATACCGCTATCAACGAAAGCATTGGTTATGTTTCATCGATCAATGTCGGCGGTGTGATTATGAGCGGAAACAAGTTCCGGACAACCGTCATGGACGGACGACTTCGTTCCCACTGCTTCACGGTTGTCTATACCCCGTCCGCATCATAAAACAAGTTAAAGTCAGTTTGCCGACGGCTTGACAACGCTCACGTCATGCGGTATACTGTCAAAGATAAAAAGGTAAAAGTTTTTCAAAGAAAAGGAGTTTTTATCATGCCTTTAGTTACAACGAAAAAAATGTTTGAAGACGCTTACAAGGGCGGCTATGCCATCGGCGCTTTCAACGTAAACAACATGGAAATTATCCAGGGTATCACCGAAGCGGCCAAGAAGCTCAATGCGCCCCTGATTCTTCAGGTTTCCAAGGGTGCAAGAGCGTATGCCAACCACACATACCTTGTAAAGCTTGTTGAAGCTGCCGAAATCGAAACCGGTCTTCCGATCGCACTTCATCTTGATCACGGCCCGGATTTCGAAACCTGCAAGAGCTGCATTGACGGCGGCTTTACCTCGGTTATGATCGACGGTTCGCATCTTCCGTATGAAGAAAACGTTGCGCTTACAAAGAAGGTTGTTGACTACGCACACGCACACGGCGTTGTTGTTGAGGGTGAGCTCGGTCAGCTTGCCGGTATCGAAGATGACGTTAACGTT
>JBJFHV010000246.1:0-2276 GCA_051894015.1 Acutalibacteraceae bacterium
CCATGCGACAAAACGGCGGCAGAGCTTCTTGAAAAGTACAAGGAGAAATATATGTGCGTGCTGAAAGAATACGAACGTGTGTACGGACCCTTGTCTCCGGCAAGCGGACACGGCAAGGATTGGCTGAAGGGTCCCTGGCCATGGGACAACAGGGCAGGTGAGTGTTAATGTGGGAATATCAGAAAATATTGCAGTTTCCGATAAACATCAAAACTCCGAATGCAAAGTTTGCACAGATTGTCACAAGTCAATACGGAGGACCTGACGGTGAACTTGGCGCTTCTCTTCGTTATCTCAGCCAACGATTTTCAATGCCTTACCCGGAAATACAGGGAATTTTAACGGATATCGGTACAGAAGAACTCGGTCATCTTGAGATGGTGGGCAGCATTGTGTATCAGCTTACCCGAAACCTTACGCCAGAGGAAATCAAGAAAAGCGGTTTTGATGCATACTTTGTCGATCACACGACAGGCGTATACCCTGTATCATCGGCGGGTGTGCCTTTCACTGCGGCATACATTCAGTCAACAGGCGACGTAATCGCTGATTTGCATGAGGACCTTGCAGCTGAACAAAAGGCCCGCAAAACCTATGATAATATCTTACGGCTTGTTGATGACCCGGACGTCTGCGATGCGATCAAGTTTTTGCGTGCGCGTGAAATCGTTCACTATCAGCGGTTCGGTGAAGCACTCCGGATCGCAACGGATAAGATGCAGTCGAAGAACTTCTACGCATTTAACCCGTCGTTCGATAGGGTGATCAAAAAGTAAAAAATCAATCTCCCCGGTTGTTACGGCCGGGGAGAATTTTTGAGCAATTCTCAACAAGAAAACATATTCTTCGTCAGGATTTTTAAAAAGTTATTCAAATACGAATAAATCATTCGGAGTGCAGTCCAAGATAATTGTATACTACCTGGAAGAAAAATAATAATCTCATACATACAGCGCATAACGACCCGACGGTATGGGGATTTTTTCTTGCCTTTCTTTCCGTTGTGTGCTATGATAATCCAAATTCAAAGTAGGAAGTGACACCGTGAAAAACATTGTATTGATCGGAATGCCCGGAGCCGGAAAAAGCACCGTGGGCGTTCTGCTTGCCAAGTCCACTCTTCGTGCGTTTGTGGATACCGATCTTGTTATTCAGCAAAGAAAAGGCAAAAGCCTTTGCGAGATCATCGAAAAAGAGGGCGCCGACCGTTTTCTGGAAATGGAAAATGAAGTGATCGCTTCATGCAATTTTGACTGCTGTGTGGTCGCTACCGGCGGCAGTGCGGTTTTCGGTAAGGAAGCGATGGAAAAGCTCAAACGTGACGGAACGGTCGTTTATCTGAAGCTTCCCGTTGATGAAATCCAAAAACGGATCAGCGACATTCATTCAAGGGGCGTTGCCGTCAAGTCCGGCGTGACGCTTGCAGAAATTTTTGAAGAGCGAAAGCCGCTTTATGAAAAATATGCCGATTTCACCGTGGACTGTACGGGACTGAATGCCGAACAATGCGTGGAGAAAATCATTGAGATTTTAAGCGGTGATTTTCGGGCGCAACCCGACTGTCAGTAAGAAAAATTTCGGGCAATCTCTGGAAACTCAAGGCATTATGACGAATGCCGGAACGTTTTTAGAGGTTGCCTTTAGTTTGTCGGTCGCGTGGCGACACCAATCCCGGGGCAGACAGTACGAACCGTTTACCGACAGCCCGAGCCGGTCGCGTGGCGACGCCAATCCCGGGGCAGGCAGTACGAACCATTTACCGACAGCCCGAGCCATAGGCTAGTCGTGTATTTTTATAAACGATTAGTCTGTACTTTTTTCTATAATAGAACAGCTCAGAGCAAATAATCAAAATCTGACCGATATCAATATAAACAACCCGACAGCCAAGCACTGCCGGGTTTGCTGATTGTGATGACAACAAATTATTTGTTTCTTGCCTTGTAGTAATTCATCAGACAGCCGTCAAGGATGATTTCCTTTTCGTCCTCGGTAAGACCTTTGACGTACAGCGTGATGTCGTCAATGCCGTCTTTTGTGATGACCTTGGCAGGAATTTCCTCTTTGCCGTTTTTGATCGCTTCACGGATTCCGGGAACGTAAACGTAGTCGCCGTCTGTGTAGTTAAACTCGGTGTCACGGCTGATCGTGAACGGAAGAATACCCCAGTTGATGCAGTTGGAACGGTATCTCTTCGTGGCAAACTCGTAGCAGATGTTCGCAAAGCCGCCGAGTACCTTCTGGCAGGAAGCTGCCTGCTCTCTTGCGGAGCCGTC
>JBJFHV010000247.1:0-2275 GCA_051894015.1 Acutalibacteraceae bacterium
CAACACCGGACAGCTTTGAGCTTTATTCCTATCTTCGCAAGACGGCGGATATCGGATTTGATACCTGTGTGCTCGAAGCGTCGTCGCAAGGGCTGTGTCAGCACAGGCTTTACGGAATGAAATTCCGGACGGGAATTTTTACGAATCTCACCGAGGATCATCTCGATTACCATAAAACCTTCGAAAACTATAAAAACGCCAAGCTTTCGCTTTTTCCCGAATGTGATACGGCAATCATAAACTATGACGACCCGTATGAAAAGGATTTTGAAAAGGCGGGAAGCCGAAGGGTGATTACCTATTCGCTGACAAGTGACGAAGCGGATTTTACGGTGAAAAATATTGTACTCAAAGACGACTCGACGTCTTTCGTGCTGGTCGCCAATAATCTGATTCACTCGTTTGCACTTCCTCTGAAAGGGGAAATCTGGGTCAGAAACGCTGTCGAAGCGATTGTCGCCGCTTTTGATATGGGTGTCAGCCTTGACGAATGTTCGGCTGCCCTTCGCTCTTTTACGGGAGTCAAAGGGAGAATGGAAACCGTATCGGCACCCGTCCCGTTTGAAATCATTATTGATTATGCTCACACGGAAGACGCAATCAAAAAAGTTTTGCTGTCACTGAAAAGGCAGTGCAAAGGCCGACTGATCACCGTTTTCGGCTGCGGCGGAGACCGGGAAAAGGAAAAACGCAGCCGGATGGGAAAAGCGGTGTGTTCGCTTTCGGATATGGCGGTTGTCACAACGGATAATCCCCGGAACGAAGATCCGCTTGATATCATCGACGATATCCTTGCCGGTATGAAGCAAAGCCGCATTCCGGTTTATATCAAACCCGACCGGCGTCAGGCAATTGCGTTTGCGCTGAAAAAAGCGAAAAGTGCAGACACGGTGCTGATTGCCGGAAAGGGTCACGAGGATTATCAGATCATCGGCAGTAAAAAAATGCCGTTTGACGAAAGAGAAATCATAAAAGAATGTCTTTTATAAGGCGGCACCGAAACGGCGAGTGTATATTTTGCTTTTCGGCGATCGCCATAAAACAACGGAAGGATGATTAAAATGAATTTATTGACTGCTGCCCTGATTTCGGCCGTATTGGCTTTTGTGCTCACGGCGGTTCTCGGACGTGTTTTGATTCCGGAGCTTCACAAACTGAAGTTCGGCCAGAACATTCTGACGGATATCGGACCGAGTTGGCACGCGAAAAAACAGGGAACGCCGACGATGGGTGGACTGATGTTTATTATCGGAATCACCGTTTCGGTTATTATCACCGCACTTTTGTGCAAGGCGTTTTCGATTCCGGTCTTTTCCGAGGACGAAAACATCAGAAGCGTTGAAATCGTTAAGCTGATTTCCGGCTTTCTTCTTGCTATCTGTTCAGCGATGATCGGCTTTGCCGACGACTATATCAAGGTTGTCAAAAAGCGCAATCTCGGACTGACCGAAATTCAGAAGACGATTCCTCAGCTTTTGATTATTGCCGCTTATCTCGCTTCGCTTACAATTGCAGGCAACACCTCGATGATTATTCCTCTTATCGGAAGAGTCAGCTTTGACACTGTGCCGGGACTGATTTTCTATTATATCTTCGGTGCGTGCGCCATTTACGGAACGATCAACGCCGTTAACTTCACGGACGGACTGGACGGACTTTGCGCCGGTGTAACACTTCCCGTCGGCGTAAGCTTCGTTGTCATGGCGGCAATTTATAAAACGACGCCCGTCGGAATCATCGGTGCGGCTCTTGCCGGTGGCCTTGCGGGGTATCTGATCTGGAACCATTACCCGGCCAAGGTTATGATGGGCGATACCGGCTCGAATTTCCGCGGCGGTCTTGTTGCGGCGCTGGCGTATGCGATCGACTGTCCGTTGATTATTCTTGCTGTCGGAATCATCTATGTTATTGAAGCGATGTCTGATGTCATTCAGATTGGCAGCATTAAGATCCGGCACAAGAAGGTCTTTAAGATGGCTCCGATCCATCATCATTTTGAGATGTGCGGCTGGAACGAAAAGAAGATCGACGTGGTTTTCAGCTTGATCAGCGTTGCCGGCGGTGCGGCCGCAATCCTTCTGATGTATTTTACTTTGAAATAAGAAACAGGGATAGAAATTTTAGTTTGTCGGTCGCGTTGAGACACCAATCCCGGGGTAGGCAGTGCTTGATTGAAAGCTGAGTGCTGAATTTTGCTTGGCGAAACCCCTCTGTCAGCAGAGCTGACATCTCCCCTTTCAGGGGAGAAAAATATTTCATCAAGTTCGTTATAAAA
>JBJFHV010000248.1:0-2255 GCA_051894015.1 Acutalibacteraceae bacterium
CAATATCACGGTTAAAGTCAAATGAAATCGTTCCGGTTTCCGGTGCCGTAAACCGGAAATAGTCAACATCATCTTTTCTGTCAAGATTGGCGTTTACCGTCTGACCCGACACCAGCGGAAAGGCAGAAGAAACAGAGTCTCCCGGTTCGCTTTCCCAGATTTCATTTTCGCCCGACTGCTTGATTCTGATGTCATAAGTACAGTTAACAGGTGCATATGCCGTAGAATTGGCAGAAATTTTTAAAATGAATACACCCTTATACGGGATATAATAGGACAAACACTCATTCTGAACTTTTGTGTAGGAGACAATCGGTGTGGTGGAACCATAAGGATATACCGCTATGTTCCAACCGGATTCAATTTCGGTCGTATCCGTTGATTCGTCAATCAGAAATTCAAATTGAAAAGCATCGGAAGTGCTCTCAAATTTATACAAATCAACGTCTGACTTGTTCTGAAGGGCTCCGAAGTATGTAACATCAGGAACAATCGCCGTTGCCGTTGAAGGTTCGTCATTATGTTCGTTTTCCCACAGATTTCCGAGAGAGGTAATCAGATTGATGTCATAGTAACAGTCAATCGGTGCATACGAGGTGGATTTGGATGTCGCCTCAACACTGGCATACATCGTTCCGCTGTAAGGAAGATTTGCTGTAACTGTGTCACCGTTTATATTCTTTTCCTGCCAAAGAACTGTTACAGCGTCCTGATCATAAATTGTGAGTGTCCAGCCGCTGTTAATAAGAGTTGTATCAGCGTACGGATTGTAACTGAAAGCAACTTTGAAATAGTCCATATCGTCCGAAACGGAGAACTTGTAATAGTCAACATCTGTTGCATTGATCAGGGAACCGGTAAACACTTCCTGTGACGATATATCTTTTGCCAGTCCGGGCTCGTCATTCGGTTCATCTTCCCAACTGTCGCCGAAAGCAGTGATTACGTTAATATCATAATAACAGTCGATCGGTGCATACGAGTTACTTTTTGAAGTAGCCTCAATTTTGATATAATAGGTTCCCTTATACGGCAGATTAACGGTTATTGTTTCGCCTGAAATGCTTTTGTAAGTGTCAAGCGGCTCACCGAGATCATCGGTGTATATCGACATATTCCAGCCGCTGTTTATCAAAGTGGTATCAGCGTCATCACTATAACAGAATCTGACGTTAAAAAAGTCTGCATCCTGCGGAATGATCACCTTGTACCAGTCCTGATCGGCGTAGTTGGAAATGACGCCATGGAAAACCTCGCCGGAAGAAATATCCATCGCTTCATTTGCGTTATCATCGGATTCATCTTCCCAACTGTTTCCTGAGGTTGTTTCAACACGAAGATCATAGAGACAGCCAATCGGTGCATATGAAGTGCTTTTGGAGGCTGCTTCGATTTTAACATAAAATGTGCCCTTGTAAGGAAGGATCGGAAATTCATATAAGCTTCCGGTGTTATTCTTACAAATCTTCATCGGATCAGATTGACCGTATTGATAAATGCTGATATTCCAACCGGAATTGATTTCGGTAGAATCACAATTTTCGTTCATTTCAAAATATACACGAAAATAATCTGCTTCTTCCACTGTAAATCTGTACCAATCCTGATCGTCTTTCGTGCTCAGATAGCCGTTGTACACCTTAGCGAAAGAATTGATCGGTGTTGCCGAGTTCATGTCGTCATTCGATTCAATTTCAAAGGTTTCGTCAGCCGCAAACGACACGACCGACAGGCACTGCACGACCGAGAAAACCATAATCAATGCCATGAGTAATGATAGAATTTTTTTCATAATAACATCTCCTAATTTTTTTCGGTATTATTTCTGAAAGATACCCTTCAAAGCCGAAATCACAACCGATCTCATTTTGAACCATCTCCTTTTTGTGTTGGCTTTTTGAGGTCTCGTTCCTTGTTGACCCTATGATATACCGTCAAAATCATTGTTTCAATAGGAAAGCAACGAACACACTTTTTCGAGCAACGAAAACTCTTTATCATTGCATTTTTTTGAAAAACAGCCCTAAATTTATGTGCGCTCCCGCCTGCCCTGCGGAGCCTTGCAACAAAAAAGCAGCCATACAGGGAGTATAACTGCACCTGTATGGCTGTTATCAGATTGGCTTAATGGACTTTATGTCAGGAAGAAGACGGAATCACTTTTTCTTTCCGAAAAGCTTTGCCAGAAATCTACTGATTTTTCCGAAGAAATTCTTAATAATCGCAATGAAAGAATTCTCTTTTTTCCCGACTGT
>JBJFHV010000249.1:0-2255 GCA_051894015.1 Acutalibacteraceae bacterium
CATCTCGTAAGGATCAATCTTTTTGCCTAAAAACTCAGGCGTTCTGCCGACCATAAGCCCGGCGATAAAGACCGTCAGAATGGCAAAGGCAAGCATACCGTAAAGACCGCAGCCGACGCCGCCGAAAATAACTTCGCCAAGCTGCATCAGAAGCATTGTCACCATACCGCCGAGCGGTGTGTAGCTGTCATGCATCGAGTTGACAGAGCCGTTGGAAGCCGCTGTGGTAAATGCCGCCCATGTTGATGATGTCGCAATGCCGAACCTTGTTTCCTTGCCCTCCATATTGCCGCCTGCCTGATCGGTCATGGAGATGTCAACCGCACCGTCTTGGCTGAGCTGCGGTGTCGCAAGCTGTTCGCTGACGGCAATCGAGCCGAGCGCCAGCGCAAGGCACAGAAACATCGCCATAAAGATGGCAACACCCTGTTTCTTGTTTTTGACTGCCTTACCGAAGGTGAAGCACAGCGCCGCCGGAATCAGCAGAATCGAGATCATTTCAATCAGATTGGTAAAGGCGTTCGGGTTTTCCAAGGGATGCGCCGAGTTGACGCCCATATAACCGCCGCCGTTTGTGCCGGTCTGTTTGATCGCGACCTGACTTGCCGCAGGACCCATCGGCACGAATTGCTCGGTAACAATTTCGGCGTCTTCTACTATTTTCCCGTCCACCGTTACCGTGCCTGCTTCAAGGTCGATTTCAGCGTTTTCAAGGATTTCGCCGTCTGCGCTGACCGCAATCGGTTCAACAAGCGATACCGTTTCGGCGCTTTTCAGGTTCTGGATCACACCGCCGCCGACAAGGCAAAGCGCAATGACAAGATTCAGCGGCAGTAAAATGTGAATAATGATTCTCGTGATGTCTACCCAGAAGCTGCCCAGACCGTCTGTTTTTACTTTGATAAAACCCCGTATCAGCGCAAACAGCACGGCAATGCCGGTTGCGGCGGAAACAAAGTTCTGCACGGTCAGTCCGAGAGCTTGCGTAAGATAGCTTAATGTAGATTCTCCGCTGTACGCCTGCCAGTTTGTGTTGGTTACAAAGCTTGCGGCGGTGTTAAAAGCCAGATCCCATTTCACACCCAAAAGTCCCTGCGGATTGCCGGGAAGAACGCCCTGCAAAAGCTGAAGCAGGAACAGAAAAACAAGACCGATGCCCGAAAAAATCAGAACGGAAACCGCATACTTTTTCCATGTCATCTGCTCGTCCTTGTCAACACGCATGACTTTGTATACCGCATTTTCACAAGGTGTCAGAATTCTGGAAAGAAAAGTCTTTTCGCCGTCCATGACTTTTTTGATGTACGCTCCGAGCGGAATCGCCAGAACAATCAGAACGGCAAGATAGAGTATGTATTGTATAACCGTACTCATTTTTGTTCATCCCCTTTCATCAGGATATACACATAGTAGCCAAGCAGCGCCGCAGCACTGAGACCGATAATTCCGATTATGATATTCATAGTCTTACCTCCTTGCGAAACATTGTAACAGCATTGGAATTAAATCGGGATTAGCAGAATTTACTGCGTATTAAAACGGTATTAAACTGTTACAGCCACCCGAAAATCAGAGCCACCGGTACCGTGATAACCACCGTAAAGAAAAACACAGCGACAAGAATACAAATTGGCATTCCGACAAAAAAAGCTAAAAAGGACAGAACCGGATGCTTGAATGAAAAATGCTCCGCCTTCGCCTCCAGACGCTTATCGAGTTCATGAATTCTTTTGAACAGGACTGACATAAAAATCCCTCCTTATGCTGACAGAATAGCACAGGAGGGATAAAAAGGGGAAAAAGACATAATGAATTGTTGTTAAGAAAGAATAAAGTTAGGATTACCGTTCATGCTGATTATCTTTGTAGTCTATAAATTATAATTTCTATGCTTTTCAAATCTTACAAAAGAAAAGCTGGATTTCTTGGCTTAACGAGGGCAGAAATCCCGTTGTGTCTTATCTCGGAGGCTATATTCAGTTAGAAAGTACTGTCCGAGCGAGAATAACGATTTTGAGCACTTTTTCGGATTTATATGTAAAGATCTAACATAACACAAAGATAATTTACTTTCTTAAGCTCTTGACATACAAACAAATGTTCTGTATAATAGTAATTGGTGAAATTTAACTCTGCCCCAAAACTGAATAAACCTGAAACACATGTTTTTTTCTTGCGGTGAGCATATCACTGCATTGACCGAAACAGTATCAGTCCGGATACCGGTCGGGAACATACGGACAACCTTGGTTTAA
>JBJFHV010000250.1:0-11013 GCA_051894015.1 Acutalibacteraceae bacterium
GGCAATGAAGCATTTCCTGTTTGAAAATGTGAGGGCTACGAACTGCCATGTGGCAGCGGCTTATTTTGCAGGGCTGCCGGAGAGCAAAATAGAGAAGCTGGAGATGCGAAACTGCTCCATGAGCTTTGCCGATGAGACAAAAACCGATGTCCCGATCATGTCAAATGGTGTGGAGGCATGTACAAGGCTTGGTATCCATGCGGAGAATGTCAAAGAGCTGATCCTTGAAGAGGTTGAGAATTGTACCGACAAGGCTGTCGAGGTTGTCGATAGCAGCGGCTGTCTTCATTCTCGAAATTTCAGAAACGTCTTCGCCGTTCTTGATTGCTTCAAGAACTTCTTCATGGCTTTCATAGCCGGCATCCTCATAGAAGTCATAGTGAGTCTCAGCCTTGATATCAATCAGGTCGATTGCGATACCTTCGGTAATATCGTGCTGGGTAAGAAGCTCAACAATGAGGTCAACGAGAGCGTCCGGATTATTGAATACGTTGGTGATGATTTCGTCGAGCATTTCGGCGTCATCCGTATTTTCATCGGTAAGGTCGTAGCCGAGAAGGTTGCCGACAGTTTCCTTAAGAGCCTGATTCTGGAAAGCAAAGTTAAGAAGGAACATCAGCACTTCGGCTTTACTTACAGGTACCTGACCGTACTGGTCAACCTTAACGTTGGTGCTCTTTGCACCGTTCGGCGCGGTTTCGCCGAGATCAGCGTAGGAATCACCGAGAGCAGCGATGGACTGGAAGAATCCCTTGAGTGTGCCGCCGCGGAGATTTCTGGCTTCTGCGCGAAGCTGTTCGACGGCTTCTTTGTTTGCAGTTGCGTCTTCTTTTTCAAGCTTATCGGCGGTTGCGAGAAGTTCTTTTGCACGAACTTCAACTTCCTTATTGATGAAGAGCATCAGGCCGTAGCTGTATTCGCCTTCCTCAATATTGTCATCGTTCTTGCCAAGTACGCTTGAAAGATCGAATTCAAGACTGCCAAGGAAGCTGAGGATGGAGTCAGTCAGCGAGAATTGCTGTGTCTCGTTAACAATGATTTCACCGGTTTCCTCGTCAACGGTTACATAAGTTTGAAGAGCGTTCTGGAAGTTTTCCCAAGAACCGGTTGAAAGTGCGTCGAGAAGACCTGCGCCGATGCTGTTGACATCAAGTTTAACGATCGGTTCAAGACGGTCGGTAAGAGTTGTTACCGGGACAAGGATGTTCGAGACAAGTGTGGTCAGACCGTCGCCGTAAATGAAGTAGGCGAGAGTCGGAAGAGCTGTCATGATTGTCTGAATCGGATAGGTTGCTACAACTTCAAGGAAGTTGAATACATAGTCAGCCATCGTCTTAACAGCCTTGCCCATACCTTCAGCAGACATAGCATTGCCTGATTCAGGACCTGCGGCATCGCCGTAAACCATGGTGTAGTATTCTTCAACACTCATGAAGTTTGCAGGAATCTTTTCACCGTTCGGTCTTGCGTCGTTGATAAGATCCAACTTGGTCTTACCGGAAACTTCGCTGTCCGTTGTGGAAAGATATCTGATGGTTTCTTCGAAGCCGAAAGCACGAAGAAGCGGAAGAAGAACGTTTGCATAAGCCGTATTGCCCTCGAGGTTAATGCCTTCGAAGAGTTTCAGAGCGTCGCCTGCGAAGAGAGCAGAGAACAGCGGAGCAAACGGTGTGATCATCTGCCAGATGGTGTTGATAACAGCATTCTTCTTGTTGTAATAAGTTTCGTTAGCGTCAGCACCGGTTACGGTGTCGATGCCCCATGCCCAATCCTTAGCGGCGTTCTCGTCGTACTTAGCGGAAAGGGTATAAGTCGTGGCGTTTGCGCCGGTTCCGACGGTGTAAACCTGAAGCTGGTCATACTGAGAAGCATAGGTCTGCTCATCACCGTTTTCGTCGGTGTAGGTGTACAGATAGTTGCCGCTTGCATCCTGGAGCTGAACAGCGCCGGTCTTGCGAAGCTCACGGACATAGATCGGGTTACCGTCTTCGTCAACGGAGGGAACTTCATTGCCGTCAGCGTCGGTTGTTGTTGCCTGAAGATACTTCGGCGTGCCGTCCGCGTTGGTAACAAGGTTACCGTCTTCGTCGAATTCATAAGCAATATAGCTGTGGTTCTTATAAATCTGTGCCCATGTCAGCTCGACAGTTTCACCGTCAATGGTGTACATGTCGGGCTTGTTGGTTTCTGTTGACTTGATAAGGTTGCCGTCGGCATCTTTATCGAAGCCGTAGGTGATGTAATCATAGAAAGCAGTCTTTTTGCCGTCCTTATCATAAAGGAATGCATCAAACGTGATGTCGAAGCCTGCTGCCTTGAGTGCATTTGCGATTGTGGCAGTGCCGGTGTTGCCGGATTTACCGAGAAGTCCGCAAATGAGGTTAACAACCGTATCAAAGATATTGTCTGTAAACAGGTTACCGCTGATGATGTTCTGAAGAAGTGTCCAGAGACCGTCGCCGGCGTCGAAATCGAACTGCATTCCGCCGAGGTCGAGCATTCCCTCTTCAGAAAGAGCGGAAAGAACATCGGGTACTGCCTGCTTGATAACATAGTCAAGGTTTTCAATAGCTTCGTTGACATCGTCTTCGGTGAACTTGTCAGCTGTGGAATCCCAGTCATAGCCTTCGTGGTCGATGGCATAGGTGGTCCAGGCGGACGTCTGTTCAACGTCTGTAATCAGCTGATCGTCTACACGGTTAAGAACTTCATAGAAGTAGAACTCACCGTCGGCGGGCTCATAGTCAGTGAGTACGTCGATAAGAAGACCGGTAAGAATGTCGATATACTGAGCACCGTTTGCATCAGAGTCAGTAACCGGCTTACAAAGGTTCGTAGAGATAATCTTAATGATGTTGTTAATTCTCTCACGGGATTCAACTTCGTCCTGATTTTCAGCCGGATTCTTGTTGAACAGACCGTTGATAACGTCAGCAAGAGCATCAATGAGCTCCTTAGAAGCGGCAGCTCTCATAAGAGTGATGAAGAACTGTCCGGGAGAAGCTTCGAACTTGGTGAAGGTGTCGCCGACATTACCTCTGTAGGTCGGAGCGTTCGGGTTAGCCTTCAGCGAGGAGTCAGCCGCAAGAGAAGCAAAATCAAGAAGATCAAGGTTGAAGCTTGCGCCGTCTCCGACAAGGCGTCCGAGAAGTGTATTGAGCATCGTCTCAATATCAAGGAAGTTGTTGAGTGTTTCTTCAAGGTCGAGAACGATAACTCTCGAAAGGATCGGGTCAACGATCTGGAGAAGCTTGAGAACCGGAGCGATGAAGTTCTGAACCGCAACAGAGAGGTTCGAGGTTCTCTTTCCGTCGTCGCCCGTATACATGCACATGAAGTAGGCGATGTTCGGAAGCTTCGTCAGAAGTACGGTTACCGGAGCTTCAAGAAGGCCCTTGTTTGTGCCGTCGCCGAGAAGAAGAACCTTGATCGCGTCAAGAAGCGGGCGAAGCGGAGAATTCTTGGTCTTGGCAAGCCTTGTTCCGGCAGATGCAGCAATTGCGTTCGGGTCAGCACCGGAAAGAAGTCCGCTGCTGGAAGTCAGGTCAGTTCCGTTGTAAACATAGCTGTCGAACTGGTTCTGATATACGCATGCGCTGTCAAGACCGAGTGCTTCAAGGATGGGAACAACAGCCTTGGAGTAGCCCTTGTTACCCTGGAGGGTAAGCTCATCCATGAGGGTGATGTTCTGACCGGAAAGCAGGAAGCCGAAGAGCGGATTGAGCGGTCCGAGAATGTCGCAGACAAGCTCGATGAAGTTGTCGAGTCTCTTCGAAGCGTCAGCGTCCTCGGTAAACCAGCTGAAGCCGGCTTCAACGCCGATGTCAGCCCAGGTCATATTCGCAAGCTCTGCCTTGACTGCTGTTGTTGTAAGAATGTTGCCCGTCGTTGTGGAAAGATCTCTTCCCGCATGCTTTGCAGCCTGACGGTTGAGCCATACAGCGATTCTTACATTGTAAGAGGATGTGGAAGAGTCAATAGCAGTATTATAGAAACCGAGCGGTGTAATGTCGATACCGAAGGTGGCAAGCGCGTCAAGCAGCTTGACGATGATGCTGTCGGGATCGCCTAAGAAGTCACCTAAAAGACCGTTGTCGATTACGGGGTTGCCGTTTTCGTCAACAACAGGTGTTGTTGTGCCGTCTTCAGCGGTGGTTTCCTTCTGCTCCTTCGTACCGAAGAGAAGCTTCATGAGCATATCAACAAGATCGTTGGTAATAACGCCCTGTGTTACGATATCCGTAATAGTGGTAAGCTGTCCTTCTTCTACCTTGGTGATAACGTCCTCGAAGCCGAGTCCGAGACCTCTTAAGGTGTCGCCGAGAAGCGAAACGATGGTCGGAACCAGCTTGCCGATAACGGTATCAAGGTTCGCGATTGCAAGGTCAGCCTTGTCAATCAGCTGTTCGGTTGTTGCCGTAGCAGGATCAGTTACGGAAGCATTCTTTGCAGAAAGGCTTTCCAGAAGGAATTTGCCAACCTGGAATTTTGATGTATAGTCGTCATTCAGGTATGACTCGAATTCCGTACCTTCGGCGTTCCAGGTACCCCATGTAGACGGGTCTTGTGCCTGGTCCTTGTACGGTGTAAAGTCAATGCTGTAAGCGTTGAGTAAGCAGATGAGGATTGAAAGAATTGCGTCAGCCTGACCGTCAACGATCTGGAAGATGGTGTCAAGGACAGACGAGCCGTCATCGTTTGCCGGGATAAGACCCTCGAGAAGCGGAGAGATCGCATAGATCGTTCCGTCATCAAGAAGCCATCTGAAGAGCGTCAGAAGTGTATCGCCGGGCTTGGTATAGATGTGGTAGTTAACGACGGTGCTGTAAACACCAGCAATCGAGATGGATTCGCTGTTCGGGTGGTCGCCGCCCTTGAGCGTACCGGTAGACATAAAGCGGTTAACCGGAAGTTCAAGCGGGATTGTACCGACATTGGCACTGGACCAATTGAACCACTTGAGAAGTCCGTCGCCGAGCATATTATACAGCGTTTGCGTCAACATACCGCAATTCGTGAAGTAATAGGTCTTGCCGTCCAGTACTGCACTTGCAACCTGGGTCGTACTTGCCTCCTTAGTGCCGTCGGCGTTTTCAACGACCGCCATCAAGACGCCGTCGGCAACCGCAGGTTTACCCGTTACCCTGGTCGCACTCAGTAGGATTTTCAGCAAGCCGTTGATGCCTAACTTAAAGGTTTCTGTAGTAAGACCCATATCTTCGATAAGAGGCATAACGATATCGGAGATGGAAAGGTCGGTGATGTTGATTGTGATACTAAGAACGATAATCTTGATGTTAACAACGATATTGCGAAGCTTCGGAAGAAGCTGGTCGTACTCAAGAAGAGTCAGAAGATTCGGAAGAAGATCGAGAATCGTCTCAACGGGTTTGACGAAGAGGGTATTTTCCATCCAGTAGATGATGGGCTCCATCAGATACTGCCAAAGAGTGACACCGTAGTCACGGATCATCGGCGTATCGCCCGGGCCGCCCTGTGCCCAGGAGTCACAGGCATACATCATATCGGTGTGGTTTCTGTAACCACCCGGATTAGAGGAGGAGTAATAACCCTCAATACCTAACATTCTGTAAAGAGGAATGAAGAGTCTGTCGTACAGTGCGTCACCGGTGTTGGTAATCGGCGCGCTGATATCATAGGTTGCCGGCCAGATATAAACCTTGGCAACAAGGGTCGTACCGCTGCCCTGAGCGGCTTTCTTGGAAACAAGCTCGGCAAGAGGAGCATGAAGACCGCAGGTCGCAACCGCCATGGTGCGGTAGAAATCGGACCAGCTTTCAACGTGCCATGCCGCCTCACTGTCAAGATTTTCCCAAGCGGATTCGGGAATACCCTTTGTGCCGGTGTTATAGCTGTCGTTATCTTTCCAGTATGTTCTTGTCTTGTCGCCGCTGCCGTATGTAGAAGTATCATACGGAGCCTGCTCAAGAACACGGAGAATATCAGTGTAATCGTATGCTGCTTCACCGCTGTGACCGTATACATCACCGGTGAAGTATTTATACCATTGAACACCGGACTGACCGGTGGAGGTATGGCCGTTCCAGTTTTCCGTGTACCAATGCGGCATGGTCGGGAGAGCACAACGCAGGTATCTCGGAAGTGCATCACGGGCATTACCGAGAACGGAAAGATCCTGGTCAAGGGTGTAGACGCCCGGGCCGATGGCTTCGTTAAGAAGCTTGAAGAGCATGGTCTGAATCGAACCGCTCCAAAGAAGGTTGACAACGGTGCAGATCAGGAACTCACGCAGATTGACAACTTCATCACCGACGTTACGTGTGGTAGTTGTGCCGTCCGGGTTCTTAAAGGTATATTTATGCTTCCAGACGCCGAGCATGTTGGTCTTCGTGCCCGTTTCGTCGGTCGCTTCTGTTATGGATTTAAGGAGGGTTCCGAGGTCATCGGAAATAAGCATTCTGTCGAGATCCTCAACCGCAGCGTCCATGAGATCACGGATCTTGCTGAGGTTAAGGTCCGAGCCCTGCTGAAGCTCGATGTCGTTAACGAACTGCTGAATTTCAGAATAGTCAAGCTGACCTACGATGGTTTCCCAGCCGTAACCGCTGTAACTGTTGGATTCCTGCTTTAAGATGTATGCAAGAATTTTCTTGTCGTTCGTTGTTGCGGTAGAATTATTGTAAGCCGCATTTCTCAGGTTATTCAAACCGGTCTTGAAGCTGACAGCCTGATTGTACCAGTTCTGACATTTTGTCCAAAGAGTCGAGATGTCGGCAACTTTGATCTGTTCTGTTGTCGGAACATAAGCAGGATCCGCGTCAAGGAAAGAGCGAAGCGCAGCAACGCTTGCAACCTCAAGAGCTTCCCAAGACTGTATAATGGATTCAAAGTTATAGTAATGAACCTTGCCGTTACCTTCGCCTGCATACCATGCAACGTTGTAATACAACTGGTTATAAATTCTCTCAGCCGCAGCGGCCTTGATGGAATTGAGATATGCAGCATATTCGTCAAGTCCGTCCGGATATACTTCGGCGAATATCATTTCCTTACTGGCGTCGTTCTTCAGTTCAAGCGCTTTATTATAAAGACTTCTGAATTCTTCAGCGTCTGCCTGAAGCTTTGTATAGCGCTTGCCGGCAAGGATCGTTGTCTTCATGAAGGTATCCATTGCGGTCTTGTTGGCGAACGCATCGGAACCGCCGCAGTCAACGGTGGTAATCTTCATCTGATTGACAACAGTGTTATAGTCGGCCTCGGTCAGGCGGTTACCTGTGCCGTTTACAGATTCAACAAGCTGAACGTCCGCAAACGAAGCCTTATCGAGAACGAGAGAGTCAATGTTGCCCTTGAGGACAGTTGCTCTGTCGAGCCAGTCCTGAGCCTTCGCCTGATCCTCGGAGCCCTCCCATGCGGCGGCCGCGGATTCGTCGGTACGGTCATAAGTCGGAACAAGACCGTCGGTGACCTCCTTAGCGAGAGCGACAAGCTCGTCAGCGTACACAGCGGCATAAGCCTTGGCAACCTCAAGTCCCAAAGCCTGAATATAGGTTTCAACAGTGGAGGTCTTCTGACCGATATAGTCGGAAGCCTTCAGCTCGTTCATGATCTTCTTGATCGCTCCGCTGTATGTATTTTCGTTAATTTCCTGACGAACACCGGCAATGTCGTTGTAGTGAGCAAGAAGCTCATCGGCAGTCATGGCGGAATAATCCTTTGCCATAAGCGCATCGAGATCAGTAATGTACTGCTCAGCAAGCGGTCTTGCCTTTGCGTCCGCACCGGCGGTGTTATACCATGCTTCCGCTTCGGTATAAGTCTTACCGACACGCTTTGCGACATAGTGATCCCAGACGTCCTCAGCCGTATAGCCGTAGCCGGAAAGCGTAATCGTATCCGTGAAGAGGTTATACAGGTTCGAGAACTCACCGAGCTGATCTTCGGTCAGCGTGCTCTGCGTAAACCATTGACTGAACTTATCGGAAGCAACGCATGAGGTCAGTACGTCCTTGATTGCCGTAATATCGTTGTCGCCGGACGGAATAATATAATCCTCCTGCGAGAACTTGATGCAATCAGCCGTTGCAAGGGTGTATGTACCGTTTGAGCCTGACGGAGTCATCGTCAGCGTTGCGGTATAGTACGCTCTTGTCAGGTCGATATCCTCAACCGTTGACCAGCCGAGCAGATCAAAGCCGCTGCCGATTGCGAGCTGTACCTTCGCAGCCGTACCGAATGAACCGGTCGACTCGTTGCCGAATTTGAAGTAATCGACGATTGCTTCATAATCCGCCTGCGGAAGTCCGCTTGCCTGCGCGGCAGCCGGGATGTTGTCCTTGATGTCCGCTACAAGGTCGGCATAGGTGTTGTTTACGCCTGCCGTACCCTTTGCGAAAGCGGCGAATGCCTTTGCGACAGCCTGCCAGCCGCCGGTGAAGGTATCCTTTTCAACCGTCCAGATCGAGCCGGAGAGAGTAGGTACTCCCGACGTATCCGGATTGGTTGTGTCCTTCGCTTTGTCGATAGCGTCCATGAGACCTTCATAGTGCATTTCGATTTGCGTGAAAATGCCGTCCGGTGTGTCTGTTGCGCCTAAGACGCTGAAGCAGACAGAAACACTGGAGACTATCATCATGATAGCTAGCACGCAACTCAAAGCTTTCTTTCCAAGTTTCATGAAAGTTTCCTCCTTAGAATGAAGTATATATTACCAATAGGTCGTCCCTATATAATACCGAAACACAGCCGGACCGAAAAACGGGCGGCTTAAATTTCAAAAAGGGTACAATTCACCCCATAAAGACACCTATAACTATAGGTAGTATAACATTCCCGTGTCACCTTTTCAATATAAAATTTAATAATTTTTTTATTTCTGCGTTTTGTATAGCCTGAGAGTTTCATTTTTGTGCAGATTTACCATTCGGCGTTATCAACAAAATTTATTCGGACGATAAGTGAAAATTGCATAAAACATCGAGTAGTTTTTAAGTTTTATCTCAGGTATACAACAGATTGATTTCATGCACTCATTATTACTGTATGTTGTATAAGACGATTTTGCCGCTTGTTTCAGTCAAAAAATACACGGCTTTTATCCGTTTTGCACAATCGCTGACCGTTTTGTTGTCTGCGTACCGAAAAAACTGCCGCAGACTTTTGTCCGCAGCAGTTGCGACTGATTTTATTTTTCTGCAATCACTTCAACTTCCACCAAGGCACCTTTCGGAAGCTCCTTTACCGCAACGCAGGAGCGGGCCGGCTTCTCTGTAAAATATTCGGCATAGACTTCGTTGAATTCGCCGAAATCGGACATATTACTTAAGAAACAGACGGTTTTAACGGCTTTGTCAAGCGCCGAGCCTGCTGCTTCAAGAACTGCTCTGAGGTTTTTACAGACTCTGTGTGCCTGTTCTTTGATTTCAGTCCCCTCAATGGCGCCTGTTTCGGGATTCAACGGAATTTGTCCCGATGTAAAAACAAGATTTCCGACAACCGTTGCCTGGGAGTAGGGGCCGATCGCCGCCGGCGCCTTTTCGGTTTGAACTTTACTGATCATTTACAATACTTCCTTTCATTATTAAATTGTACTATTTTAAAGCCCTCGTCACGCAAGGACTGCATGATGAGCTTTACATGGTCATAATCCCTTGTCTCCATTTCAATTCTCAGGTAACAACCATTGATTCTTTCAGTATTACCCTTTTCATAATGGACGCCCGTTACGTTTCCGCCGCAGTCGGCAATAATTCTTGATATATCCTTCAGCTGACCCGGCTTGTCGATTAATTCAATAAGCAAGCTTGATGAACGACCCGAATTCAGAAGTCCCCGGTCGATCACCCTTGAAAGGCTTGTCACATCAATATTGCCGCCTGAAACGATGCTGACAACTCGTTTGCCTTTCAAGTTGAATTTGTCGAACATCACAGCCGCCACGGCCGCCGCACCGGCACCTTCTGCAATCATTTTTTGCTTTTCAATCAGGGCAAGGATTGCACTTGCCACTTCATCATCGCTGACAAGAGCAATATCGTCCACATATTTTTTTACAAGCTGAAACGTGTTTTCGCCCGGCTGCTTCACTGCAATACCGTCGGCTATTGTCTCTACGGAATCAAGACACTCGATTTTTCCGTCACGAATGGAATGATACATACTCGGTGCCCCCGTAACCTGAACGCCGTAGACCTTTACGCTCGGACAGATATGCTTCACCGTATAGGCGATACCGGCGATCAGACCGCCGCCGCCTACCGGAACGACGATGGCATCGATGCTGTCAAGATCGTGTAAAACCTCAAGCGCGATTGTACCCTGTCCGGCGATTACATTTTCGTCGTCAAAGGGGTGAACAAAGGTATACCCTTCGCTGTCTTTGAGTTCAAGTGCTTTTTTATAAGCGTCATCATAACAGCCTTCGACCAGACAAACCTCCGCGCCGAAGCCCTTTGTTGCTTCGACTTTTGAAATCGGAGCAGAGTCAGGCAGACAAATCAACGATTTGATTCCGTTTTTTGAAGCGGCAAGCGCAACACCCTGCGCGTGATTTCCTGCCGAACAGGCAATCACGCCCTTAGCCTTTTCCTCATCGGAAAGCATGGCAATTTTATACGCAGAGCCTCTGACTTTAAATGAGCCGGTGATCTGCAGGTTTTCGGGCTTCAGGTGAAGCTCACATTCCGGGGCAATTCCGTGTGCCCTTACAACATGCGTTTCACGAATAATACTCTTCAGCACTTTCTGTGCGTCAAACACCTTGTCAAGAGATAACATTTTTAAATCCGCCTTTCATCATTTATTGGCCTTGAAGCAAAACAAAAAGCCGCCCCAAAGCCCTTTCGCTTTGAGACGGGTGAAATATCGATTTACACTCGCGGTACCACTCAAATTGCGGATTTCTCCGCCGCTCATCGAAGTCTGACAACTTCTTTGCACTAACGCAGCATTCTCGGGACACCTTACTGAATCGGTTCGGGAGTCCGGCTCGGAAGAGATGGGTTACTGAAAGTTGTTTCATACCGATTCGCA